>DHSK01000190.1:1563-6772 GCA_002408445.1 Syntrophomonas sp. UBA5288 | reverse complement strand
ACAAACATAGCCAGGGTGGACAGCATAAGCGGTGCGCCCAGTATGGCTCCGATACCTATTTCATGGCCTTTTCCCTTACCAAATACAATAGCAATAAAAGGAATGAGCGTCTCCGGCAGGGCCGTTCCTACGGCTGCCAGTACACTGCCGACGGCTCCTTCCGCCAGATTTAATTTTTTTCCCAGCCACTCTACGCCGTTAACAAAGACTTCGGCTCCCATGAGGATAATGCCCAGACTGATAACTAACAATGCAATACTTTCCATGCCATGATTCTCCTTATTATTATATTAAGACTTTCCCGGGGCAGCGCTGTGCAAAGGTCATTATACAATTATATCCGGCCCGAGCCGCCGCCTTGACCAGAATATCAAAGTCCTCCCCCACCTGATCCGGATGGTGGGCATCAGAGCCAAGCGTCACCGGTATATCCAGGTTAAACATTTCCGTTATTATATTTTCAGCGGGATATAATTCATGAACAGGTTTTCTTAGACCGGCACTGTTTAATTCCACCGTCATCCCTGCAACCCGGATGGCTTTAAGCACCGGTGTTATAAAACTGCTGATAGGCCGGCGAGGCCGGTGTCCCCATAGTTTAATCAGATCCATATGCCCAACTATATCATAAAGACCTGACTGCACCATGCCCAAGACCAGATCAAAATAGAGCTGGTAAGTTTCATCAATATCGCAATAATCAAACTGTTCGCGAAAATCGGGATGGTCAAATCCCCACCCGTTTATGAAATGAACCGAACCGATAATATAATCATAATTGCGGGCCATGATATGTTTCCTGGTTATCTCCTCCTGTCCTGGTATATAATCGGCTTCCAGACCCAGCCGGACTTTAACCTGTTTTGCCTCGGAGCTGATTTTTTCTATTAGTGCCCAATCAACCAATTCAGAATATTCCAGGTGCTCACTTAATCCAATTTCCGCGATTCCCCGCCCGGCAGCTGTATCCAAAAATTGCTGAATCCATTCCCGGGTATATTTATATTCACCATGCGCAGCAGCATGAATGTGATAGTCCGCCAGCATAAAAGCACCCACCACCTGCTTATCTTATAGTAAACAATTTAACCATTCTTTAGCCGAGAAATCAAGAAATATCATAGCGAAGAAATGAATACCGCATACGTTATGCACGAATCCGGCAGTCATCGCATAGAAGTGAAGAACTATACCGGGAAATTAATGTTTTGCATAAATATATCCTGAAAATTTTTATAATCTGCCAATTCAACACATTCAATCGCTGCGCTTAGTTCCCGGGCATGAGCACGGCTTTCTTCGGACAGCAAAACCATTATAGCACCTTCAGCGGCAGCATTGCCTATATTGGAGATCTTATTTATATCGATCGGGGGAAGCATTCCTATTTTAATGCAATTATCCGGTTCCAAATAATTGCCAAAGGCTCCGGCCAAATAAATCCGGTCCAGGTCCTTATAAGTTAACCCCGCCTGCTTAAGTAAAATATCTATTCCCGATCTTATAGCTGCTTTAGCGAGCTGTACCTGTCTTATATCATCCTGGGTGAATACCATCGGAATCCCATTGTCAGTTTTATCGGCTTGCGCCAGTACCAATTCACCTTCGGAAGTGGTGTTAAGACCTGCGGCCGAATTGCTGCGCATAGTTCCGCTGGCCTCGATCAGACCCGCCCGGATAAGACCGGCCACCAGCCCGATGACAGCCGAACCGCAAATACCCCGGGCTCTTTCCTGCCCAATTACATGATATTGCAGGACACCATTTTCAATCCATACTTTGTCAATAGCTCCCTGCACCGCTCTCATACCACAGGTTATACCCTCACCTTCAAAGGCCGGTCCGGCAGCAGCAGAGGCCGCCCACATTTTACCCCGGTTATTCAGGACCAGCTCACCATTGGTACCGATGTCAATCATTAAATAACGCCGGGTTGAAACCGGCTTCAAGGTTACTAAACAGCCTATCGTATCTGCACCTACGAAACTGCCTATCTGGGGCAGAACCACGACCTCGGTAGCCGGATTCAGGTTAAGTCCCAGAACTGCTGCCGTATAGACCAGCTCTGATTTAAACAGTCCGCTATAGGGGACGGTAGCAAAACCGGATACATCCAATCCCAGAAATAAATGGAGCATAACCGGATTGCCCACCACACACAACCGGTATATAAACTCACTGGAGATATTATTCCGGGTAATTAACTCTTCCAGCATACTATTGATATTGTTAATAATTATTTGTTGCAGCCTGCCCGCTCCGTCCTGATTTTCCACACAGTAGCTAACCCGGGCCAGGACATTTTCGCCATATACTCTTTGCATATTGGTGCGGGAACAGACTCCTACCACCTGTCCCTGTTCCAAATCGACCAGAGCCGCCAGCAGACTGGTAGTACCGATATCCAGAGCAATGCCATATACATTGCGGCGTTCCCGTCCCACATACTTGACCCGGTTTTGCATTATCAAGGCATATAATTCCAAAGCCGGTCGGCCCAGTCTATCCAGACGGCTCAAGTTATTAAGATTATCCAGAGTAATTTCCAAGGGCATAGGATCAAGCGCAGCCTGAAGGCGTTCCAGCACCGGCACCGGCTTTTCCCTATCCCGTCCGGGTATAAATACTTCTCTGGTATATACAGTCGGATGGCCTTTTAAAACCGAAGCCTGGATGACCGGGATCGATATATCCTGCCCGCCGACGTAATCCAGCCAGATGCTGGTTTCTCCCTGGATAATGCAATAACAGGCAATCCGCTCTCCCCTTTTTATTTCTTCGGGCAGCAACTGTTCACGTTCATTATCAGAAAGCTCGTTTATCTCGCCGCTTATTCTTATCTTACATTTTCCGCATGTGCCTCTTCCGCCACAGGAACCTTTAAAAGCCATCCCTGCCAGGGCCAGGGTTTCCCGGGCTGTTTTCCCTTTCAAGGCCCATACTATATATTCCTTTCCATCCGGGTAGATAACTTTCACCCGAGCCTGTTCCGACATTTTGTCACCTGCTATTCCTAAGATATTAGCCTTTTCGAATGCACATCTCTGACGATAATTTTAACAGAAAAACAAAAAGGCGGCTATCTGCCGCCTTGCCATTATATTACTCAGCTTTAGTTTGTGCCATCAATGCAAAAGCAAATACAAATACCCAGATCAACGAAGCAAGCAACGCAACCGATGCACTGCCCCAGCCCTTGCCGGCGTGTATAGCACCATTACCTATACTATAGGCAATGTTAAAACCAACGAGGCCAACCCCAGTAAGTATAAAGACGAGTTTCTTCAAACCTCCAGAAAGCTGAAACTTTTTGGCCCAACCACAGAACTTCAAGAATATGAAAACAGCAAGAACCACAATTAAAATTTTTACTAAGGGCATAGAATAAATTCCGGCGTTTTCAGCACCGGCGCCCGAACCAAAAATAGCTAACAAATCTTCACCCCCCTCTACTGCATTTTCCCTTACTTGATATTGTATTACTTTGAAAATAGTAAAACAAGGAATTTTTTACATACCGTCTCTGCGGCCTTATTTCACTTTATTAGACATTTCTGTAAACAAAATTATTCTCCTGCTTAAAATCAAAAATTTTTACAAAAGTTTGCATTATTTTACACGTTTACAATATATATTAATTCAAGTATAATATTATAGCGGAAATAAAATAAGTAAATCAGATAGTCGCAGGCTTAACCGCCTGAGGAAAGTCGGAGCTCCGCAGGGCAAGGTGCTGGATAATACCCAGTGGGGGCGACCCCAAGGCAAGTGCCACAGAAACAAACCGCCACATCAGTGGTAAGGGTGGAAAGGCGAGGTAAGAGCTCACCAGCAGACAGGTGACTGTCTGGCTAGGTAAACCCCACCTGGAGCAAGACCAAATAGGGGGACCATAAAGCTGCCCGTTTTAGTCCCCGGGTAAGGTCGCTGGAAATGGCAGGCAACTGCCATTCAAGATAGATGACTATCTAATACAGAACTCCGCTTATAGATTTACTTATTTTAGTATTAAAAGACCGCCTTTAAAGGCGGCCTTTTTTATTTGATCTTAAATTCCGGCAGGTTTTCCATAAATAAACTCCGGGTGGGGAAAGCCATGGAGACTCCCTCTTCTTCCACTATCTGCATTATCTTCAGGTTTAGTTCTTCACGTACGGCTACATATTTCGAAAATGCCGTGGTTTTGGTAAAGCAATTCACCAGGATATCCAGACTGCTTTCACTGAATTTTTCAAAGCGAACCAGTATATCGTCCGGATCGATGCCATCATGGTCATGCAGCAGTTGATCGATCCGGGAAACCACCTTTTCCATCTGTTCCCGGCTGCTATTATAGCTAAGGGAAATATAAAAGCTCAATTTTCGTTTATCCATGCGGCTGCAATTGGTGATGGGCTCATTGGCCAGGGTTGAGTTGGGTACGGTCACCAGAGCCTGTTCGAAAGTACGGAAACGAGTGCTGCGAAAACTTATCTCCTCAACTATCCCTTCCACTGAAGGCGTTTGCACCCAGTCATTGATTACAAAGGGCTTTTCCATTACAATGATAATTCCCCCAAAAACATTAGCCAGTGCATCCTTGGCCGCCAGAGCAAAAGCAAGTCCGCCTAATCCCAGGCCGGCTATAAAACCATTGACATCATAACCCCATTCATGAGCTATGAGTACGATAGCCAGAGCTATGATTATAAAACGGGATACTTTGGACAAAAATGGTATCAGAATACTGCTGATATTAAGTTTTTGTATCATTTCCCCGGACAGAAAACGCTGGCTTCCCGCCAACCGGCAAAGCCCCCAGGCCAGGGACAAGACCAGCAGAGAACGAAGGAACCTTATCATAATGGCATCGTATCTGGCCGGCAGCTGGCTGTATCTGAGGGCCAGATAAACTCCCAGAAAGACCAATAAGATGCGCAAAGGTGTCTCAAAAGCGTTGAAAAGATTTGCTTCATCATCGGTATGGAGCCCGGTTTTTTTCAGCAGCCAGAAGATCAACTTAACCAGCATTCCGCTGAAAGCCAGGAAAAATAAAAAAATAGCAATAGAAATCATATATATCATGAATTCATTGGGCAGGCCGAGCAAATTGCTCCAGGCACTTAAAGACATTTGAAGATCCTCCTTTAATATGAGAGTTTTGCATAATTCCCAAAACCCCATTTGTCATTGCTATGAATAACGTTTTTTGTCATCCTGAACGTAGTGA
>DHSK01000190.1:0-1366 GCA_002408445.1 Syntrophomonas sp. UBA5288 | reverse complement strand
TATTCGTTTATCGTGGTGCGGGCACCGCGGGATAATTCTGAGGCAAAGTTACTGCTTAATCATAGGAAAAAGTTAATTATGCAAAACTCTCAATAATATTTGCTATGGTTATTTTATTCTAATTTGTCGACTCGGGCAACCGGCCGCTCCGAAGTAGTTCCATCCAAAACTTACCTGGCATGCATAAATATACCGGCTACAATTAGCGAAGCATGGTCAACACTCGCTATGGCTTCGCAAACATCCCGCGCAGGAGATGGGCGGAAAAGGGCGAGCGGCACTAACGCCGGCGAGACGCCATTGAGAAATCCGCCCTCTTATGCTCCCGTGGCACTTGCATCGAGATCGGTTTTCCGGTATTTTATATGTTAAACCAATAGGAGGTAATGACATTGCAGTTCAACAAGATTAAAGGCAATACTTATTTTATCGATGCCCCTACCAACATCGGTGTATATGTTTTTAAGAACAAGACCTGCCTGCTGATAGATACCGGTATCGATAATACCCAGGCGGGTAAAATCGACGAAGTTTTAAAAGCACAGGGACTTCATCCCCGCTATATTATTAACACCCACAGCCATGCCGATCACTGCGGCGGCAACAGTTATTTCAAAAAAAATTATCCCGGTTGTGCAGTATATGCTCCCGGGATCGAAAAACTATTTTTAGAGAACCCCGATCTGCATAACACCATAATTTTTTCAGCCAGTCCCCTCAAACAACTGGGCAAGACCAGTAAAAACAGCGGGGTAGATTTCGACCTGGAGTATGGAACCATGCGTTTGGATGAAAAAAAGCTGGAAATACTGGCATTGCCCGGCCATACCCCCGGTCAAATCGGCATAATCACCCCGGAAAACGTATGCTTCAGCGGTGATGCTATGTTCGGCGAAGCTATCATGGGTAAATACTCCCTGCCCAACCTTTTCGATATTAAAGCCAGCCTGACTACCCTTAACCATATAAAAGAGCTGGAAGCAGATTTTTTTGTCATCAGCCATATAGACCGCGTTATCACCCGGGAAGAAGCCGTCAAGCTGGCGGATGCCAACCTGGCCAATATAGCCATGTATGAAGAACAAATACTCGAACTCCTGGAACAACCCCTGACCCGGGAGGATTTGCTGGAGAATATTGCCGTACTAAATGACCTGCCCCTGGATTTCCAAGAATATCACCTGGCTTTCTCCACCATATCAGCCTTCATCAAATACCTCTATGAACACCAGTTGATTACTTACAGCCTGGAAAACGGCCGGCTCTATTATTTTAAAGCCTAGGGGCGGACGGACCATCCCCTTGTATCCCGGCATTATTGTATAATAAAATTGTCTATTATTTTGGGGGGAGGCTTAATAGTGAA
>DHSK01000111.1:7508-50813 GCA_002408445.1 Syntrophomonas sp. UBA5288 | reverse complement strand
TTTAACACAAAAAATTTTTTAAAAATAATGTATATTATTCTTTTGTCCGGGCAAAGATATGATTACCAGGGAAAACCTGGTGTGAAACAAACCCTCCCCAACAACTTTACAAAATTCTCCTCTCCCCAAAATGGCGACCTTAAAAGTCGCCATTTTAATTTTAGGCATATTTTTTAATACTCTTACGGAAAATATTCTTCAAAAGGAGGTAATGGATTTGCAGAAATTATTGGCGGAATTAAATCTGAACATTGATATGGCAGTTGAAGCTCATGCCTTATTAAGAGGCGAAACCGGACAGGAAATTAACGGAGTAGAAGAACAGGTTGAAAAAATGGAAAATATCAAAATTACTACTATAACGATTAAAAATCAAGCAGCAGCCCAGGCGATGGGCCGTGCGCCCGGAATTTATATAACCATTGAATCACCGCCCTTGAAAATAAACGATCCTTATGTAAAACAGGAAATTATCCAGGCTATGGATAAAGGCCTTAAGCTGCTCATCGGCGATAAGTTAACACCACAGCAAAATGTCCTGCTGGTGGGGCTGGGCAACTGGAGAGCAACACCTGATGCATTGGGGCCCAAATTCATCCAATATAGTCCGATTACGCGCCACTATCATCATTATGCCCCTGAGGCCCTGGTGCAGGGTATGCGTCCGACCTGTGGAATCGCACCCGGAGTGCTGGGAATAACCGGATTGGAAACCTTTGAAGTACTTAAAGGGGTAGTTGATAACATAAAACCTGCGGTCATGATAGTAGTGGATTCGCTGGCCTCTCAAAATGTAGAACGTATAGGCACCAGCATTCAAATGGCCAATACCGGCATCCAACCGGGCGCAGGCATAGGTAATGCCCGCCATGCTCTTACCCAGGAAGAACTGGGCATTCCGGTTATCGCCATCGGCTGTCCTACCATTGTAAACGCTGCCGTGATATCGAGTCAGGCCGTAAGGAAATTCTGTGAAAAAAGTAATCTGAATTATAACGAAGTATCGGCCAATGATGCGGTAAAGGAAATCCTGTCGGTTTATGGCGGAAGCCTATCCGTAACTCCCAAGGAAATCGATGAAATCATCGAAAACAGTGCCCGCATAATCTCAATGGGAGTCGCAACCAGTCTCTTCCCGGGTGTATCACAGGAACAACTGGAGCTATATGCTACTTAATTAAATATTAAAGAAGACTATTGCAGGGATTGGGGTGTTAAGAAGAGACCGGGGTGCAAGCGTTCTTAATATCCCAACCCCGGCATAACCTACGCTAAATTAATGTCTGGTTTTAGAAATTGTCGTACGTATGGAGGACGGCGGTGAGGCATAACCTACCAAGTCTGATCCCCAAGCTTTTAAAAAAATGAAAACAAGCGGATAATATAAAATTAATCCGCTTGTTAGTGTTAGTATGATCAGGTAAATTTTATTAAATTATTGAGTGCCACCGTGCTGCTGTTCATAGGACTGGATCATTTTCTTGACCATCTGTCCGCCTATGCTGCCTGCCTGTCTGGAAGTCAGGTCACCGTTGTAGCCCTGTTTGAGATTTACTCCTACTTCAGAAGCAGCTTCCATTTTGAAAGTATCCATAGCTGCTCTGGCCTGAGGAACTAACAGTCTGTTGCTGTTGTTTGCCATTCAAATTCACCTCCTTTTATCTTGTGTAGTCTTATTTTTTCCCGTTGGGATATTAATATGCTAGAAGTATTTTCAAGACTTTTTATTTTTTTTCTTATTTGCTTTATTAACCAATCCCATTTCTTGAGCTACTTCGAACTTTACGTTTTCCATGTTTTCGGCGGACTTTTTCTTCTTGGCCATTTCGCTGCCTCCTTTCCAATAAAAAATACTGCAAATATTAATCTGCAGTATTAGCTTGATTTATTGACTCAATTTTTATATTGTAAATATTTTGATATGATTCCAGCTGCTAATTTGAGGCGATATCATCAGTTTTTTTGAATTTATTTTGAATGTACAAATCCCAAACAGGATCTTCTTCGCAACCATTCCGGTCTTTGGCCAGGTTACGGGTTATCTCCACCATACCCTGGTCGCGGGTCAAATCAGCCACCTTTAACTGATTAAGGCCATGTTGTCTGACCCCCCAGAATTCGCCCGGACCTCTGATCAACAAATCCAGCCGGGCAATTTCAAAACCATCATTGGTCTTTTCCATGGCTTGCAGCCGCTTGATCCCTTCTTCCGTGTTAGGATTGCCGATCAGGATACAATAAGCCTGTTCTTTTCCCCGGCCCACTCGTCCTCGCAATTGATGTAGCTGGGAAAGTCCAAAACGTTCAGCTTCCTCAATTAGCATAACCGTTGCACCCGGTACGTCCACCCCGACTTCTACTACCGTGGTGGCTATCAGAACATTAATATAACCATCTTCAAACTGCTGCATAACCGCTTCCTTATCAGCCGGTTTTAAGCGCCCGTGCAGCAGTCCAAAGCTTAACTCAGGCATGATTCTGCCCAGTTGTTCATAAAGAGCTGTGGCCGCCTGCAGATCCTGGGACTCGGATTCTTCTACCAGCGGACATACCACATAGGCCTGATGTCCTTGGTTAACTTCCTTTCTCAATAGCTCATAAGCCCTACGCCGCATATTTTTTTTTATATTGATGGTCTTTACCGGCTTGCGTCCAGGCGGGAGCTCTCTTATGATGGACAGATCAAGGTCGCCGTATATGGTCAGAGCCAGGGTACGTGGTATAGGCGTGGCCGTCATTACCAGTACATCGGGATAAGTTCCTTTGTTCCCCAGCATGGCCCGCTGACGTACACCGAAACGATGCTGTTCATCTATTACCACCAGCCCCAGGCGGGCAAATTCAACCTGTTCCTGAAAAAGGGCATGGGTACCTACCAGAATATCTGCTTCACCACCGCGTACCGCCTCCAGCAGGCTGCTGCGTACGCCGGCAGTCGTACTTCCCGTTAGCCGGGCGATCACAACCCCGGTATGGTCAAAAAATTTTTTCAAACCGGTATAATGCTGGTCGGCCAGTATTTCAGTGGGAGCCATCAGTGCAGCCTGATATCCGCTCGCAAGCGCACGTGCTATGGCCAGTACCGCTACCACCGTTTTACCGGCACCCACATCTCCCTGTAATAAACGGTTCATGCGAGCCGGTTTTTCCATATCGGCCTGGATTTCTTCTACGGCCCGCTTTTGCCCCTGGGTAAGTTCAAACGGCAATTGCTCTATGACCTGCTCTACCAGGTTGGTTTGCACCTGGTGCACTACAAAACCTTCATCATAATCCGGGCGCCGTTCCTTAGCCAGGCTCAGTTGAAAAAGATACAACTCTTCGAAAGCCAGCCTTTTGCGCGCCTGCAGGTATGCTTCCCGATCCGAGGGATAGTGAATATGGTTAAAAGCATAAGCAATATCACATAAGCCATACTGTTGTTTTAACCGCAAATCCAGGACATCCGGGTAATAACGCAAATAGTTTTCCAGCACATAGCTAACCAGCCGGCGCAAAACCTTCTGGCTGATACCGGCGGTCAGGGCATAGATCGGCATTACCCCCAAATCAGAAGATTCATCCAATATTTCGTAATAACTTACACTGACCTGGGCCGTACCATAATCGGATTTAACCTTTCCCGCTATGAAGATATCCTGTCCCGGTTTAATTATGGTAGCCAAATAGGGTTGATTAAACCAAACTGCAGTTATGGTCCCGCTCCCGTCAGAAATCAAGGCTTTAAAAATAGTAAAACGGCGCGTATGGTTAACATTGGCTGATAATACTTTACCGCGCAGATTACAATTGCCTGAACCTATTTGAGAAATAAGGGTGGTATTGGCCTGGTTAAAATACCCCCGCGGCACAAACCATAACAGGTCAAAAATATTATAGATTCCCAGCCGGTTGAGCTGTTTATTGCGCGCAGGTCCGACCCCTTTTACAAATTGTATTTTTTCAAACAACCGATCCATTGATTCTCTCCATGATAAAACAAAGAGCGGGACGTCACCCGCTCCATTTATTTAACTTCTCTTATTCGACCGACAGCAGATAGCTGTAGTGAGGTTGCCCGCCGTAATGAACTTCCAATTCACATTGCTCAAACAGCTCTTCCAATTGGTGCTTGAGCTCCGTGGCTGCATCCCCGGTAATTCCCTCTCCATAAAATATGGTAATCAATTCGCTGTCTTCATCGGTCATTTTATGCAATAGTTCGGTTACCACCCCGGCATGCTCCTGACCTACGGCTTCAATTTCGCCATTGATCATGCCGATAATGTCGCCTTCCTTTATTTCCAATCCATTTATGGTGGTATTTCTCACCGCATGGGTAACTTCAGCATACTTGACCACCTGCATTTCCTCTTCCATGGCCCTGGCTATCTGGTCCAGCGGTCCGGCAGGATCGTAAGCTACCAGTGCAGTTACCGCCTGCATGACAGATTTAGTGGGGACAATCTCGATCTCCCGGTCCATCAGTTCCTTAACCTGCCGGGCGGCCATAATGATGTTACTATTATTAGGCAGTATTATTATCCCCGGGGCATTAACCTGTTCACATGCTTTAAGCAGGTCTTCCGTACTGGGGTTCATGGTTTGCCCGCCTTCTACCACTTCATCGACTCCCAGGCTTTTTAATATCTCAATAATCCCGGCACCCGCACCGACGGCAACCAGCCCCACATCTTTAGTAGGCCTGGCCGAAGCGCTGCTGTCCCGGCTTTCCAGTTCAGCCCAGTTGTTCAGATGTTCATGGGTTTCCTCTACCATATTGTTAATCTTGATATCGCTCAAAGCCCCAAATTGCAGACAGGTTTCCAAGACTTTACCGGGATGATTGGAGTGAATATGCACCTTTACTATATCATCCCCGCCTACTACCAGCATGGAATCACCCAGTGGGGTTAGATGGTCTTTTATATCGTTGGTTTCCAGACGGCTGCCTTTTATCAGCACTTCCGTACAATATCCGAATTCAAGATCAACAGGTTTGGTCAGGAGCTGATTGCTGGAAACCATTTTCTCCCGGTACACCAGCTGAATATCCTTTTCCTGAGCCAGTCCTTCAACTGCTCCTTCCAGAAAACAAATCAAGCCCTGACCACCGGAATCAACTACCCCGGCTTCTTTTAAAATAGGAAGCATGGTAGGTGTCTTTTTCAAGGTCTCATGCCCGGCTTCAATACCGGTCATCAATACCGCCACCAGATCCTGCTGTTTCCTGGCCTCCAATTCACAGCTGCGGGCAATATCTCTTATAACGGTCAGTATAGTACCTTCCACCGGTTTCATAACCGCCTTGTAAGCGGTATCAGCACCAGATTTCAGGGCCTGGGCCAGATCAGCCGCATTGGCCTGGTCCTTGCCTTCCAATACTTTTGCCATGCCTCGAAAAATCTGGGATAAAATAACCCCGGAATTTCCTCTTGCCCCCATCAAAGAACCCATGGAAATGGCTTTGGCAACCTTGCCCAGGGATTCCTCCTGATGTTTTTCTCCTTCTTTGACCGCTGACAGCAGGGTCAAATACATATTAGTACCTGTATCTCCATCCGGAACCGGGAAAACGTTAAGCAGGTCAATCTTGTCCCGGTTATGTTCCAGTTTTATGCAACCAGCTTTGACGGTTCTAACCAGGTCCTTGCCTGTTATATAAACCAAGCTCAACTTACAATATCCTCCCTACTTACTTTTCTTTAAGTATTCTAACTCCCTTAACATTTACATTTACGGCTGCAACATGGATGCCGCTATTCTCTAAAATATAGGTAACCTTTTGCATAACGTTGAAGGCTACCTGCGATATCTTAATTCCATACCCAACTATAACATAAACATCAATAATTATGCCATCGTCAGAATCAGTCACTTGCACTCCCTTGCGAATGGACTCAATTCCCAGGATGTTTGTAATTTCTGATTGAATATTATGAGGCACCATCCCTACCAGACCGTAACAGTCTACCGCAGCCAAACCTGCAATAGTTTCAATTACTTCGTCTGCTACAATGATATCGCCCAATTCGTTGGTCTTGATATTAAACATAGTAATACTCCCTCCTATTTAGTATAAATCATAATTCTGCGATAGATTTTATATTCCTTCTTCTTGCCCTTTACCAGTCTATCTGCTAAAATATTGTAGTGCAACTGTGACAGAGAGGGGGCAGAATTATGGCAAAATGTGAAATCTGCGGGAAAAGCGTTACTTTCGGGAAGAAATACAGCCATTCCCATATAAGAACTAACCGTCAGTGGAAACCAAACGTACAGCGTGTTAAAGTTATCGTTGATAAGACTCCCACTAAATTGTATGTTTGTACTCGTTGCTTGCGTTCAGGCAAAGTTCAAAGAGCTATTTAGTAAACAAGTAAACATAACCGACCGAGCCTTAGATATTATCTAGGGCTTTTGTTTTTTCTCCTCAATTTCTTCCAGAGTATAAGTATAAACCTCCCGGCAAAAATTGCATACCACTTCCAGTTTGCCTTCCTTATGATATATACTCTGCAGTTCCTCAAGGGACAGGCTGGCCAGGATAGCCTGCAGGCGCTCCCGGTTACAGGTGCATTTAAAATGCAGGGGCTGTTGGCCTACCACTCGATAAGGCACATCCTTCAAAATCTCCGTCAGACTTTCTTCCAGTGCAGTTCCGTCATTAATAATAGTACTGATGGGCGGCATTTTCAGAACATTACTCTCCACCAATTCCAGAATTTCGTCTGATGCGCCCGGGAGGGCCTGGATGATCAGACCTCCGGCAGCCTGTATGGTTACATCAGGTGCCACCAGGACCCCGACGGCGACCAGAGCCGGGATCTGCTCCGAATTCAAATAATAGCTGGCAATATCTTCCCCGATTTCGCCGCTTACCAGAGGAACTTTGCCCACAAATGGCTGCTGCAAGCCCAGGTCTTTGCTTACTTCCAAAAAACCGTCCTTCCCTACCAGGTTTCCCACCGCCAGTTTACCGGGATAGAGCGAAGGCACATCAGCCTCAGGCTCCGATATTAGGCCCCGCACATTACCGGCCGGGTCAGCCGTGGCGATAATCGGACCGCAGGGACCGTTGCCGTTAATTCTGATAGTAGTAATATCTTTTTCACCTTTCATATCTGAACCCATCATAACTGCCGCAGTCAGGACCCTTCCCAGCGCAGCGGAGGCCGTAGGTGACGTATGGTGGCGGCGCCTTGCTTCTTCCACCAGCCCTGTGGTTCGGGCCAACATTATTCTTACCTGCTGACTGTTATCTATGGCTTTTAACAAATAATCGTTCATCTGAATTCCTTTCTAACTCATTTATATAATAGTAATTATACCCATAAAGCCACAATTTTCAAAAACAAAGATTGGTTTTTCGGGGGTTTCTATCCTCTGGCCATAAATAAGTTATAGTATTATAGAAGGATTTGCCAATATTTTGTATAATTATACCTTTATTCCTGGCACCAGGGTTGTTATACTATATATCGGTTTGCCAGTAAAAGAGTAATTGGGGAGGAGCACGATATATGTTTTATGAATTTGAAGGGAAACGCCCGGTGGTTGGCAAAACAAGTTTTATTCATCCCCAGGCGGTAATTATCGGTGATGTTACAATTGGCGAAAAATGCTTTATAGGTGCCGGTGCCGTACTACGCGGTGACTTTGGCCAGATTGTTATAGGAGACGGTTCCAACATTCAGGAAAACAGCGTCATTCATTCCCAGTCTGATGAAGCAGCAGTTATTGGTGATAATGTTTTAATCGGTCACACGTCTATCGTGCACGGCCCCTGTGTAATTGATGATAATGCCGTGATCGGAATGGGTGCCATCGTTTCCGTCGACTGTAATATAGAAGCCGGGGGCATGCTGGCAGCCGGAAGCATACTGCCTCCCGGGCATACCATTCCGGCCCATAAACTGGCGGTCGGCGCCCCGGCCCGAATCACCAAAGACATAGATGAACCAACGGAAGCATTTAACCGGGTCGGAATCCAGTTATATCAAGAGCTGGCCGGGCGTTGCCTTAAGGGCCTGAAACCCATAGAAGGCCAATAAATTCGTTTGGCGCAATATTCCACCTCTATTGCTATAGCTTTATAGTTTTGATTTAGAAATAATATAAAAAAATATGCTCTCTCAGCTAAACTCGTCCTTATCAGACCCGGCATACACTGTTTGAACAACGACGGCTTTTACCATAACATAATAAACATATCTGCAGGTATAATTACCTATTGTTCTTAGACAAGTTCATAGACATAGGGGAAGGAGTTGGACACGCTGACCAGAAAAACACTAACATTTATTATTTCGGTCTTATTCGTAGGATGGTTTTGTATTAACGCCGGCAACGTGCTGGCAACTCCAGCCAATTTAGCCCTGGGTTCACGAGGTGACGAGGTAGTTCAACTACAGCAAAGCCTTAATAACAAAGGATATTATTGTGGTGAAGCCGATGGGATTTTTGGCGGCAAAACCCTGAGCGCCGTTAAGCAGTTTCAGAATGATCGCGGTTTGACCGCTGATGGCATTGTAGGTCCTAATACCAGAAATGCACTCAATTTGTCATCAGACCTCAAAAACACCGATATTTTGAAACAGGGCTCAAGAGGCGCTGCTGTAGTTCAGCTACAGAATTTACTTAACCAAAAAGGCTACTATTGTGGTTCCGCCGACGGTATTTTGGGAGTCAATACCTGTAATGCAGTGGTAAAATTTCAACAGAGTTGTGGACTTGCTGCTGACGGTATAGTCGGCTCCCGTACCGGAGCTGCACTTGGTACATCCGGCACAAACGTTTCTACCCCGTCCCGGGATACAACAACCGTATCACGCGGTTCCGGCCAGGTGAGAACTATCGTTGCAACCGGTTATTGCCCCTGCAACAAGTGCAATTATCCTTATGGAGGAAAACCCTCCTACCTGGGATACCCTCTGACCAAAGGTATCGCAGCAGTTGACTCGAGAGTAATTCCGATGGGCAGCAGACTGTATATTGAAGGTTATGGAAATGCGCTTGCGGCCGACAAGGGCGGAGCCATTGTCGGCAATAGAATTGACCTCTGTTTTGCAACTCATCAGGAGGCGCTTGACTGGGGTATGAGAACTGTAAAAGTAACCGTATATAATTAAGACTAAAAAAGGAGGGTTCTATCTGGAACTCTCCTTTTCCTTTTTCTTATTTTTGATTTTCAAATTTCTTCTTAAGTCCTTTAGCGACCACTTCAGGTACCAGCGAATCTACATTACCTCCCAGCATAGCCGCCTCTTTAACTCCACTTGAACTTACAAATATGCAATCACTGGCAGACATAATAAATATGGTATTAACCTGCGGCATTAATTTTCGGTTCATAAGGGCCATTTGCATCTCATAGTCAAAATCAGTTCCCGTTCTCAATCCACGAATAATTGCACAGGCATTCTTTCTGGCTACATAATCAACCAGCAAACCACTGAAACATTCAACCTCCACGTTCGATAAATGCCTGGTGCTTTCCCGAATCAATTGCTCTCTCTCTTTGAGGGAAAACAGTGCATTTTTGCTCACATTATGAATCACTGCCACAATAATTTTATCGAACAGGCCGCTGGTCCTTTCCAGGATATCAATATGACCGTTAGTAACCGGATCAAAGCTGCCCGGATATACAGCAAGTCTCAAAATTACCCACCTTTCCAATCACTATTACGTATCAATTTATACTATATTTCGTGACAGGGGTCAAGCGCTCCTTTATTTACCAGATTATTTTAGAAGTTGCTATTAGTCAAGAGCATATTTTCGCTAAAGAGCACGAAGCTGCTGCTTCGTGCTCCAATTATATTATCAGCATTGTTGGAAATACGATATTACGCCCGTTCTACGATAAGAGTCGTCCCCATTCCGCCACCTATGCATAGAGTGGCAAGACCATATCTGGATTCTCTCTTCATCATTTCATAGAGCAATGTTACCAGGATTCTGGCGCCTGATGCTCCTATCGGATGACCAATGGCAACAGCCCCGCCATTAACATTGACTATATCCATCTTGTCAGCCCATCCCATTTCCCGTGCTACAGCAACGGATTGAGCGGCAAACGCCTCATTGGCTTCAATCAGATCAAGATCATCAACGGTCAAGCCGGCTTTGGACAAAGCCTTTTTGCAGGCCGGTACCGGACCTACTCCCATGATACTGGGATCTACACCGCCGGAAGCATAGCTGACAATTTTAAAAAGAGGTTTAATGCCCAGTTCGTCCGCTTTATCTTTGGACATAACGATTATGGCTGCTGCTCCATCATTAATACCGGAAGCATTACCGGCAGTTACGGTGCCGTCTTTCTTAAAAGCGGGTTTTAATCTGGACAGCTTCTCCAGGCTTGTCTCACGCGGGTATTCATCGTTGTCGAATACGGTTTCACCCTTTTTGTTTTTTATGACGACGGGAACAATCTCATCTTTGAAACGTCCGGATTTAATAGCTGCTACAGCTCTCTGCTGGCTTCTTAAGCCAAATTCATCCTGATCTTCCCGGGTAACATTAAACTGCTCACTTACATTCTCGGCAGTGATGCCCATATGATAATCATTAAAAGCATCCCACAAACCATCTTTAATCATACAGTCAACCAATGTTCCGTTATTCATTCTGTAGCCATAACGGGCCTTTTCCAGGGCAAAAGGACTATGGCTCATATTCTCCATACCACCGGCCATAATAACATCGGCATCGCCGGCCTTAATCATTTGAGCAGCCAGGCTGACAGTTCTTAAACCAGATCCACACACTTTATTAAGTGTAAAAGCGGGGACTTCTTTCGGAATACCTGCTTGGATTGCGGCCTGGCGAGCAACATTTTGACCTTGTGCGGCTTGAAGCACACAACCAAATACTACTTCATCAAAAACGGCAGGATCAATACCGGCTCTTTTAATTGCTTCTTCCATAACAAGTTTGCCAAGGTCTACCACCGGGATATCTTTCAGGGCCCCGTTAAATGCGCCGACAGGTGTACGGCATGCGCTGACGATTACTACTTCTCTAGACATCTTTTACCTCCTGAATTTTAAAATTGAAAACAAGATAGAATTCAACTTACTATATCTGTTGAGACAGCTATAGTCTCAAATATTAAAAATTCTCCTATTTATTGAAGATTCCTTTTTTTTATTATTAAATAAAAACAAAGAAATTATTATCATATCCATAATTTTGTTCTATATGGGAATATAAAAAAAGCTGCCGATAATTAGACATCGGCAGCTCTTTTTTATTTAACTAAATTATTCCATAGACTTCCACAATACCTCGGCTACATCAAAGACCTTGGTGCTTTCTTCAGCATCGGCAGCTTTGACACCATCGGATATCATGGTCAAACAGAAGGGGCAATTAGTTACGATCATTTCCGGATTCGGTTCTAATAATTGGTCTGTACGGGTATCATTAATGCGCTTATAGCCCTCCACGGCTTCTTCTTCCAGCCACATGCGTCCACCGCCGGCACCACAGCAGAATCCGAAGTTCTTGGATTTGTCGATTTCCACAATATTAGCTCCGGCAGCTTTAAGCACGTTTCTGGGTTGGTCATAAATACCATTATGTCTGCCCAGGAAACATGAATCATGATAGGTGGTTTTAAGGCCGAGTGATTTGCTGGCTTTGAGCTTACCTTGAGCGATCAACTGGGCCAATATCTCGGTATAATGATAAACTTCAAAATTGCCGTCCATTTGCGGGTACTCATTTTTCAGAGCATTGTAGCAATGCGGACATACAGCAATTATCTTCTTAACCCCGTAATTATTGAAACTTTCCAAATTCTGGCTGACGAGAGTCTGGTATAGGTATTCATTACCCAGACGTCTGGCCGAATCACCGCAGCAGAACTCTTCGGTTCCAAGGTATCCAAAGGTTACGCCTGCTTTGTTTAATAACCGTACCAGGGCTTCGCCGACTCTCTTGTAACGATCATCAAAAGCAACTCCGCAGCCGCCATAGAGCAAATACTCAAACTCCTTGCCATCTTCGGGCAGGAGGTTAACCATATCTCTTACGCCTCTTTCATTTAACCATTCAGCGCGGTTGGCCCAGCCAACACCCCATGGGTTGTAGTTACGTTCCATATTGGTGAATGCCGCTTGTGCTTCAGCAGGCATATCGCCCTGCCACATAACCAGATTGCGGCGCATTTCAACGATTTTAGGAATGTGTTCGATAAACATCGGACAGTGTTCCATACAAGCCCGGCAATTGGTGCAATCCCAGATAACCTCACTAGTAACTACATCATAAATCAGGCTTTGTTCCATCGGATTTACTGCTGCTTCGGCCTCTTCAGTCATCGCAACTGCCTCTACATCCTCGCCACTGGCTTTTAAGTCAATAAGCAGAGGAGCTTTTGCATCAAGATGCTGTTTCATAGCCTGAATCAGAGTAAGTTTGGGATTTAAAGCTTTACCGGTATTGTAAGCCGGACAATTTTCCTGACAGCGGCCACAGCGAATACATGCATCGAGATCAAGTAAATCTTTCCAGCCAAACTCTTCAATCTTCTCCACACCAAAGCTCTCGGCTTCTTCTATATTATGGACCATACGGCAAGCGGATGGTTCCAGGTCGCGGCAGAAATAATTGATCATGCTGGCAAAAATATGCCACAATTTTGTAAATGGTACCATGCCTATAAACAGGAATGCTATAGCCATATGGAACCACCACAGAATCCGGTGCCACATTAATATGCCTGCCAAACTTGAACCAGCAAAGGGAGCCGCAAATAACCAGCCTACCGGGGAGGCAACTTGCTCATAAGAAATCTGCCCCATGGTTGATGAAAGCTGAATCTGAGCAGCAATTCTTAATCCCTCAATGACAAATCCGGTTAACAGGATAACAAACAATAACAGGATAATCCATCCATCCATAGGTTTGGTATCATTTAGACGATCAGGCTTTTGTACATATCTGATTAAACCTAATACCAGGATGCCAACAAGTGCTAAAAATCCTATTACATCGACGATCCATGACATTCCGATATAGATTGTTCCCTCCAGATGAGGCCATCCGATAGCATTATGCGCAGCATCAAGACCTGCTGCCATAAACAGGAGAGCGAAACCCCAAAACAGGAAGAAGTGCATCCATCCTGCCAGGGGTTTTTTAATAACTTTGGCCTGTGCGAATGAATACAGCAGGAATGAACCAATACGCTGGCCTATCTTATCACTTCTGTGTATCTCACCTTTGGCAAGCAACCAAACTTGAATCTTTTTATAAAACCCGTAAAGGAATACGCCAATGGGTATAAACATCAGGATATATATAAGCCATTCGTAGGGAATATTGGCCCCAACGACCCGCATAGGGACATCGTAACCACCTTCAAGGGCATGATATCCGAAAATCATTAAATAATTCCCTCCTTAAACAACAACCAGAATTAATTACTGGATATGCAAACAAGTTGCATATCCAGTAATATTCATTCAGCACACTATTTCTTAAGTTCAGTCATCAGTAATGGTACGACTTTAAACAGGTCGCCTACTACACCAAAATCTGCCACACCAAATATCGGAGCTTCAGTGTCGGTGTTGATCGCAGCAATAAATTTGGAAGAAGACATGCCAGCGAGATGCTGGATGGCACCAGATATACCACATGCGACATAGAGGTTCGGGTTAACAACTTTACCGGTTTGTCCAACCTGCAGTTCATGGCCTAACCAACCGGAGTCGATAGACGCACGGGAACCGCCTACCGCTGCACCTAACATGTCAGCTAAGTCTTCTATCAGTTTAATTCCCTCAGGACCTTTACAACCACGTCCGCCTGATACTACCACATCAGCTTCGGTAAGTTCGGGGCGAGCTGAAACGGTGGGAATAAAATCTTTAACAATCTGATAAACATCAGCATCAGTTGCTGCAACAGCAGCTTTCACTACAGCTCCGGCTCCAGCATTTTCCACTACTTCCCAAACACCGGCGCGAATTGTACCGAAAACAGGTGCACCTGCTACTTCTACTTTGGCTAAAGCTTTTCCGGCATAAATGGATCTGGTGAAAACACCTTTTCCTGCACTGAGTTCGAGTGCAATGGCATCAGTAGCCAGACCGGCATCCAGTTTCTGAGCAATCCTGGAAGCAAAGTCTCTGCCGTTGAAAGTATGGGCAAACAGCACCGCATTAGGGCTGTATTCATTAATCATAGCTACCATCTGGGCTACATAAGCTCCAGTGTTATAATTGGCAAATACATCGGCATCTGCCACATATACTTTATCTGCGCCATATTTGGCGAACTGGGGAGCAAGTCCCTCTACGTTTTTGCCAAATACTACAGCACATACTTCATCGCCAAATTTTTTGGCCTCGGAAAGCATTTCATATGTTACTTTACGGATATTACCATCTCTTTGTTCTACAAATATCCATGTTCCTGCCATCGATTACCCTCCTTTATATTACATATTTGGACTATTTAACTTCGACCTTAACGGAGTTTAACATCCAGTCGCCTAATTTGGCAGCTGCAACATCCGGATCTTCCTCGATTTTGATGCCGGCAGTCTTGGCGGGCGGTAAACTATATTCCAGGATCTTAACTTTATTGTCAGCCGCTGCTGCATCTACAGTTGCAACCGGTTTTTTCTTGGCTTGCATGATACCCTTCATGGACGGGTATCTGGGTTCGTTCCAGCTTACCTGACTGGATACTACAGCAGGAAGACTTACTTCAGTAACCTGAGTTCCGCCGTCCGCTTCGCTGGTAGCGGTTGCTTTGCCACCGGCAATCTCGAGCTTAGTGATAACGTTTACATGAGGTACTCCTAAAATTTCTGCTAACCGGGTAGGGATCTGTGAAGATCCGTCATCAGCAGCAACATGTCCGGCCAGAATCAGGTCGGGGTTTTCAGACTTGATGGCAGCTGCCAGTGCAATTGCTCTGGCATATTCATCCGCATTGGAATCCTGTTTAACTAATATGCCTCTGTCAGCACCCATTGCCAATGCAGTACGGATAGCATCCATTGCTTTGTCTGCACCAGCCGATAATATTACTACCTCATCAGCTATCTTACCTTCCTTTAGCTGAATGCCGCCTTCCACAGCTACTTCATCATAAGGATTGATAATAAGATTGATACCCGCATCAGCAATCTTGCCATCTTTTAATTCAATTTTGGCCTCTGTGTCAAATGTTTGCTTAACACATACCAGAACCTTCAAGTTCATTCCTCCTTTTCACCTAATAGTTTTGCATGTTTCCTTTGATTGCGAAAAACAGAAAAAAATAAGTTACTAAATACCTGGTCAATCACCCCCATAGAGTCGTATATATATTTATTTGATACATACGGCACATCTATTAAAAAACAGTAATGCCGTTCTCCCCCGCAAGAGGTTTTAAACACCATATCAAAATATTCTTTCTATATTTAACTTATATTTCCTTCTTTTTTTGTCGTATAAATTTTGTATTTGTTACAATAATGTGAAATGTTAAATCTTTCGGTAAAAAAAGGTAGCAACTGATTCAAGTCCTAATTCACGGGATTGAAATATTTGTTCCGTGCTCCCTATGAAAATAATGCCGCCTGGTCTAAGAGCATTTGCAAAGCGCTGGTATAGTTTTTGCTTGGTTCCTTCAGTAAAATAAATTACCACATTACGACAAAGAATTAAATCATAATCTTTTGGAAAAATATCTTTTAAAAGGTCGTGGCGTTTGAAATGTACCAATTTTTTTATGCTGTCATTAATCCGATAACAATCTCCCTCCCGGATCAAGTACTTGTTTAAATACTCAGCCGGCAACGTTTGTAAGGCTTTTTCAGCATATAGCCCGATGGATGCTTTTTCCAAAACTTCATTATCAATATCTGTCGCCAGGATTGTTTCTATACGCACATTAAACTTTTCTTTGAACAGCATAGCTAAAGAATATGCCTCTTCCCCGGTGGAACAACCCGCACTCCAAACCCGCAAGGCAGAGCGTTCTTTGTACAAAGCAGGAAGAATATCCTTTTCCAAAACCGACCACTGGTTAAGGTTGCGGAAAAACTCTGAAACATTGATAGTTATATGTTCAATAAAACGCTGGTATAGTATCCGGTCGGTTCCCATCTGACTGATAAAATCACTGTAATTGCCTATATTGGCCGACTTCATAAAACTGTTGATACGTCTTTCCATCTGCGGCCTCTTATAGGCATTCAGATCAATTTTGCTCAGGCTTTCAAATTTGGTTATAAACCATTCCCAGCCCTGTGTCGTATCCAAAAATCAACGCTCCTCCCGGATGGTTTGTTTCAGCGCCCGGTCAAAAGCCTCTACCGTATAATTAATATCATTCAGTTCATGAGCGCAGGAAAGAAAACAGACCTCAAACTGGGATGGCGGAAAATATATTCCCTCTTGCAGCAAATTCCTGTAAAAGCGGGCATACAAGTCAACATCACAGGACTGCACGCTCTCATAATCGACCACCTGGCGGGAGGTAAAAAAGACCGAGAACATGGAACCTATGGAATTTATTGAACCATACAGACCATTTTTCTCCAATACGTTCTTCAGGTTTCCGGTCAGCAGTTGGGCCAGCCCTTCCATCCGGTCATAGCAATCATTGTCCTTTAAAATACGCAGAGTTGCGGTTCCGGCTGCCATAGCCAGCGGGTTCCCCGAAAGAGTCCCCGCCTGATAGACATCTCCCTGGGGAGAAATACGTTCCATTATTTCTTTTCTGCCCCCATAGGCGCCTACCGGAAGGCCTCCCCCAATTATTTTTCCCATTGTGGTCAAATCCGGGGAAACTCCAACCAGATTCTGAAATCCCCCATAAGTTAAGCGGAACCCGGTAATAACTTCATCAAATATAAGTAAACTGCCATTATCCTCGGTAATTTTGCGGAGCCCCTGCAGAAAATCAGCCTCCGGCAAAACCAGCCCCATATTTCCTGCCACCGGTTCTACTATAACCGCAGCAATCTCAGAGCCAAAGCGATCAAATAATTGCTGTACCGATTCTATATTATTATAACCTGCTATCATGGTATGAGCAGTAACATCTTCTGGTATTCCCGGACTATTTGGCTTTCCTGCCGTTAACAGCCCGGACCCGGCTTTAATCAAAAAGCTGTCGGCATGTCCGTGATAGCAGCCTTCGAATTTGACTATTTTGTCCCGGCCGGTAAAAGCCCGGGCCAGCCGAATTGCACTCATAGTTGCTTCCGTTCCGGAATTTACCATGCGCACCTGTTCGACGGACGGGATGGCCTGACAGATAAGTTCGGCCAGTTCTATCTCTTTTTCACATGGTGCCCCAAAACTCGTTCCATTAGCAGCTGCGGCACAAATAGCTTCTACTATCCGGGGATGACTATGGCCAAGAATCAATGGCCCCCATGAACATACATAATCAATAAACTCGTTCCCATCAATATCATAGATCCGCGCACCACCGGCGTGGTCTATGAAAAGGGGGGTAAGTCCAACCGATTTAAAGGCCCTCACCGGACTATTTACTCCGCCTGGTATATAATTGCAGGCTGTTTGATAACGTTCCCTGGATTTTTCAGTCAGCATACCAAATCACCTCTAATGTTTAAAAATAAGATATACTTATCTTCTTTAATTCTTTAATACTGCGTATAACCTGAAAATCCTTTAAACCGGAAATAGATGACATTGTTTCAGCTGATTTTTTGAGTTCATCCTCATTGTGGGCATGCACCATGGTAAACAGATTATAGCCAAAATTCTCCGGTACGTCTCTGAGGTAGCAATGACTTACCGCCGTAAAGGAGGAAAACATCTCCCCTATCCGGTCAGCTTCATCCTCGTCCACTTTCCAGGCTATCATGGCATTTACCGTAAAGCCCGCCCTTTGATGCCGCAGAACAGCACTGATTCGCCGGATCGCCCCGTCATTCAGCATCTGCTCGATTTTCATCAGTACTTCCTGTTCACTCCAACCCAGTTGGGCAGCCAAACCAGCATAGGGATGGCTGGTCAGCGGCAGATCTCCCTGAAGAAATTCTATGATAGTTTTTTCGGCATTATCATATTTCATGGGCAGGCTCCATTTCAAAGGATACTTTAATCTTATAAATCTTTTGGGCAGGCATGTTAACAATGGATGTGCCGGTTTGTCTTTCTATCTTCTCAATAAGTTCGAATACCTTTTCTTTCGATTCTGCTGTAATAGTAAACCATATATTGAATTGCCGATGGTCACGCACATAATTATGTGAGACCTGGGGGTAGCTGCTTATTATATCCCCCACTTCCATTATTCTGTCTTCTGCGGCCCGGCAGGCACATAGGGTGGAATAGAAACCCAGCGCAGGGGAGTTGATGATGCCTCCTATCCTGCGGATGATCCCGGCTTTACGCAAGAGTGCTATTCGGTTGAGCACTTCCCCTTCAGTTGTTCCCAGCTGGAGAGCGATATCCTGAAAAGGCGTCACGCTTAACGGAAACCGGGTCTGCAACAAATTGAGAATTTTGTAATCCAATTCATCCCAAGTCTTCATTGCTGCTCTCCAGAAGGTCGGTAAAGACACCATTCGTCCTCGGCCAGATAATCCCCCTGACTGTAAAAATAAGCTCTGGCCCGGCAGCCGCCGCATTTTTGCTTATAATCACAAAGGCCGCATTTACCTTTGTAATCCATGGATTTTAATTCCTTTAAAATCGGATTATTAGACCAGATTTCATCAAACGGTTCTTGTTTGACATTGCCCAGAGGAATGTTTAAATACGCACACGGCTGCACATCCCCGCGCGGACTGATAATGCAATAGCTTATGCCGGCCAGGCATCCCCGTGCAAACCTGATTGGTATGCCCTTCTTATCAGCCACCCGGACAAACTGCGGTGCACAGGTAGGCTTAATCTCTATGTTAACCTGTTTTTGCTTTTCCATCAAACGGGCAATAGTCTTTTCATATTCTTTTACCCGCAGAGCTTCCTCTTCGATGTTCACACCCCGGCCGGCCGGAACCAGGAAAAATACATGATGAGCCATGGCTCCTATCTCTATGGCAAAATCGGTAATAGACTCCAGTTCATTTACATTCCAATCCATAACGGTGGTATGCAGCTGAAAGGGTATACCGGCCCGCTTCAAATTATTTATTCCCTGCAGGGTAAGGTCAAAGGCATTAGCCAGCTTCCGGAAAGCATCGTTTTTTTCTTTATCCAGGCTGTCCAGGCTCACTCCGGCCGCCATAAAACCGGCTTCTTTGAGTTTAAGAGCAACGTTTTCCGTAATCAGAGTTCCGTTGGTGCCCAGTACCGGCCTGAGGCCGTTGTCTTTGGCATATCGGCCCAATTCATATATATCTTCACGCATAAGTGGTTCACCGCCACTGAAAATCATTATTTTGAAGCCGGCTTGCTTGATTTCGGTTATAAGTTTTCTGGCTTCAGCGGTTGTAAGCTCATCAGCAAGACGATTGCTTGCATCTCGGTAACAATGATCACAAAACATATTACATTGATTGGTGGTATTCCATGAAACCAGCATATATTAATCTCCTTCTCCCAATTTATTATCTCTCTAAAGAAGATATTCCTAATTTGGAAGTTGATCCCTCCTCTATGAAGCTCGTACATTATTCTCTGAGGGGGATTATGCCGGGATTGGGGTATTAAGAACGCTTGCACCTCGGACTTACATTGGTGCATGTCCACCCCAACCCCTGCATTTGTTATTCATCTAAAAAAGTATTTAGTGTCTACTTATGTATATCTAATTATCTTTTAATACTTTGGCCGCATCCTTGGCGAAATACGTTATTATCATATCAGCCCCGGCACGCTTAATGGCAATTAAAGTCTCCAGCATGACCTGTTCTTCATTAATCCACCCCTGCGCAGCGGCTGCTTTTATCATAGCGTATTCTCCGCTTACATTGTAAGCCGCCGTAGGTAATCCAAAGTTCTTTTTTACTTCTTTGATTACATCCAGATAAGCCAGTGCCGGTTTAACCATCACTATATCGGCGCCTTCTTCTATATCCAGTTCCACTTCACGCAAGGCCTCCAGGATATTGGCAGGGTCCATCTGGTAAGTCCGGCGGTTGCCAAAGCGGGGACTGGAATCAGCCGCCTCCCGAAAAGGACCGTAAAAACTGGAACAATACTTGGCGGCATAACTCATAATCGGTATATTACTGTAACCTTCCCGGTCCAGGCAATTCCTTATATAACCTACCCGGCCATCCATCATATCGGAAGGTGCCACCATATCAGCCCCGGCCTTAACATGGGACAGGGCTTCGCGGGCCAGTAATTCAAGGGTCCGGTCATTGTCCACGCTCCCGTCTTCTTTTAGCATGCCGCAATGCCCGTGGTCAGTATATTCACACATGCATACATCCGTAATAACTGTTAAATCGGGACTAACATCTTTAATCAGTTTTATCGCCTCTTGCACTTCACCATGTTCGTTCCAGGCGGAACTGCCAATCTCATCTTTAATTTCCGGTAGACCGAATAAAAGTACGGCGGGAATACCCAGTTCCGCGATATCCTTGATCTGTGGTTTTAAACGGTCGACCGAATATTGGTATACTCCGGGCATGGAATTAACCGGATTTTCTTGCTCGCTCCCATGTACTACGAATAACGGATAAATAAAATCTTTGACATCCAGACGGGTCTCCCTTACCATATCCCGCAATCCAGGGGTGGCACGAAGTCTTCTCATACGATTAATTGGAAAACTCATTTATCTTCACCTTACTTTAAATATTCTTTCTGGTTCAAATAGCAGGCCGGGTCTTCAGCCCACAAATCACCATATACGGCTCTGGCCCTTATCCGGCAACCGGAGCATAGTGACTTGTAATCACACTCGCCGCATTTGCCGGTTAAATGTTTGTCCTTCTCCCGCAACTTAACCATAAGACTATCATCAGAAGTCCAAATCTCGCTAAATGGTTTTTCCCTGACATTACCCACGCTGTAATCCTGCCAGAATTGACAGGGGTGGACATTCCCCTGCGGGTCAACATTGGCAAACTTGGTGCCGGCCGAACAGCCTCCATGCATGTTAAGCAGACGCACAATCTCCCCGGCCCGCTCCGGATTCTCCTCTTTAATACGGTTGTACAAATAGATACCATCAGCATGGTTGTCCGTTGTCAGAATCTCGACCTGAACTCCCCGCTCATGCAAATCAACCGTTTTACGGCTGACCAACTCCAATATGGCTCTTTTTTCTTCGATACTGGTATCCATCTCCACCATATCCTTGCCCCGCCCGGCATAGACCAGATGATACATACAGAAACGAGGAATACCTTCCCTTTCAACTATATCCAGGATTTCAGGCAGATCCTTTTGATTGTATTTATTGACCGTGAAACGAATACCGGTTTTGATTCCGTTTTCCAAACAGATCCTTATACCCTTTAAGGCCATGGCAAATGCGCCGGCATGGTTGCGGAAATCATCATGCGTAGCCGGAGCCCCGTCAATGCTTATTCCTACATATTGAAAACCGGCCGCTTTTATAGCTTTGGCCATACTATCGGTAATCAGGGTCCCATTGCTGGATATTACCGGTCTTAATCCCAGTTCCGCAGCCATGGAGCCAAGTTCAAAAATATCCTTGCGAATAATCGGCTCGCCCCCGGAGAAAAGCAACACCGGGACTTTCATTTGAGCCAAATCCTTAATAAATACTTTGGCTTCATCTGTACTTAATTCCCGGTCATAATCGTGATCTTCGGCATTTATGTAGCAATGTTTACAGCGTAAATTGCAGCGGTTGGTAACATTCCAAACCACCAGTGGACGATTGCTGTCCGAAAACTGAAGCAGCTGCGGGGGCACCTGACCTTCATGTCCGCTGTATTTAATAACGTCCGATACGGTAGCTGTTCCGCACAGCAGTTTTGTACATCCTATCATCCCAATAATCCTCCCCGTATTTATTTGTATTGCTCGAGAATGACCTCTATTAGTCCGGCAATAGTATATTCAGGTGCAATCAAATCAACCTTAAAGCCTTTGTTTTTGGCGGTATCGGCTGTAATGGGACCAATGCAGGCAATTTTGGCCTCAGCCAGTTTTTCTACATTCCCCGCTCCAATAATATTAACAAAATTGGTTACGGTTGATGAACTGGTAAAGGTTATCAAATCGACTTTCCCTGCCAGTATCTGCCCCAGGTCTTCCGCACAGACATTGGCTGCCGGAGCCGCCGAATATAAATTAACCTCACTGACATGAGCTCCCATTTCATTTATAGCCTCCGGCAGAATGGCCCGTGCCCCCCGGGCACGGGGAAGCAACACTGATTGCCCGGGTTTGATCTTCTTTTCCAGTTCTTCGATTAATCCCTCCGCTACGTATTCCGACGGTACGATATCGGACTTTATGCCGCGATTACGCAGTCTTTCACAGGTAGCGGGACCGATGGCACAGATGTTTATGCCGGTTAAACACCGAATATCCAATCCATCGGCCATCATTTCGGTAAAAAATATATCTACCGCATTTACACTGGTAAAAATGATCCAGTTAAAACTATCGATGCTGCGAAAGGCATGGTGTAAAGGGCTTAAATCTTCTTCCGGAGTAACTTCGATGGTGGGAAACTCTATTACTGAGGCCCCCAATTCTTTCAATTTATCAGCCAGAGCACTTGCCTGCGCCCTGGCCCGGGTTACCACCACCCGTTTGCCCCATAATGGTTTATTTTCTACCCAGGCCAACCGCTCACGCATATTGACCACTTCGCCCACTATTATTACTGCCGGTGGTTTGAAATGGGAGTCCTGGACTTTCCGGCCTATATCGGCCAGTGTACCGGTCAGCACCTCCTGTGCCGGCCATGTTCCCCATCGAACCAGAGCTACCGGAGTATCCGGCCTCTTCCCGTTAGCAACAAGGTTATTGGTTATAAGATCCAGATTTTCAATTCCCATGAGAAATACCAGGGTATCGATTCCCTGGGCCAATTGAGGCCATTTAATCGAACTTTCCTGTTTGCCCGGCTTCTCATGTCCGGTAATTATGGCCAAACTGGAGGCAGCATCACGGTGAGTCACCGGAATGCCGGCATAAGCGGGTACTGCTATGGCCGATGTCACCCCTGGAATTACTTCATAATCAAAACCATGATTTCTTATATATTCAGCCTCTTCCCCCCCGCGTCCAAACAGGAAGGGGTCGCCCCCTTTGAGCCGAACTACTTTCTTTCCGGCCGCCACCTTTTCCACCAGCAGTTCATTGATTTGCTCCTGCCTGAGGGCATGATGGCTGGAAGCCTTGCCTACATATATTAATTCTGCCTCCGGCCTGACACCGGACAGGATATCAGAATTGACCAGACGATCATATACTACTACTTCAGCTTCGGCCAACAGAGCCCGGCCCTTGATGGTAAATAGGCCGGGGTCCCCCGGACCTGCGCCAATAAGATAGACTATACCCTCACGCATATCTATTCTCCTAACCGTTCTATTTCAGCCAGGATGGCATCCGCCCCCTGCTTTAACAACCGGCCGGCCAGTATACGGCCAACTTCGGAGGACTTAGCCAGCTCTCCTTTTTCCTGGCTTTTAAAAACCCTGGTTCCATCCAATGACGAGACCAGTCCTTCGAGTATTATTTCATCTTTTTCTATTTTCCCCAGAGCGGCAATAGGTACCTGGCAGCCACCCTGTAATTCTTTCAAAAAAGCTCTCTCGGCACTTATTTGCATATATGAACTCATATCATTAACAATATCCAGACAATGCCGGGTCGCTAAATCATCTTCCCTGGCTTCTATCGCTATTACTCCCTGACCAACTGCCGGCAGAATAATATCCGGGGATATAAAATCAGTTACATACGATTCAAAGCCCAGTCGTTTTACTCCGGCATAAGCCAGAATAATACCGTCCAAATTCTGCTCCTGCATTTTACGAATACGGGTTTCAACATTGCCGCGTAATTCCACTATCCGTACATCGGGCCGGACTGATTTAAGCTGGGCAATTCTTCTGAGACTGGAGGTTCCCAGGATTGCCTGCGGTGGTAAACCGGCCAGACGATACCCTTTGACAGATAACAGTACATCACGAGGATCCTCACGTTTTAAGACAGCTGCCAGGCACACGCCCGGAGCCAATTGGGAGGGAAGGTCTTTTAAACTGTGAACCGCCATATCTATTTTTCCATCCAGCAGTTCAGTTTCGATTTCGCTGGTAAAAAGCCCCTTATCCCCTATACGGGAAAGAGGTACATCTAATATTTTATCTCCCTTGGTTTTGATTATTACAGTTTCAATGCTGGTATCCGGGCAGGCTCTTTTTAAACAATCAACTGTATATTGAGCCTGCCATAGAGCCAGACGACTACCCCGGGTTCCCAGTTTTATATGTTGCATCGTCAAACTGCTCCCTATTATCTATTTGTAATTCAAAAAGCTTGTTTACCACTTCGGCATACAAATGCCCCTGATTGGTCGCAGCCACGTTCTTTAAGTTGACGATAGGATTGTGCAGGATCTGGTTGACTATGGAATTAGCCATGGAAGCTATAACATTCTTATCGTGTTCAGATAACTCTCCCAATCGGTTAAACGCTTTTTTCAGTTCGTTTTGCTGAATGGTGCCAATCTGCTCTTTTAAAGCAGTTATGACCGGAACCACATAAAGGGCACCCATCCATTCATTGAATTTTATTAATTCTTCATCAACTATATGGTCGGCGGTACGAGCTGCTCTCTGCCTTTCCAGCAAACTGCTGTCCACCACATTCTGCAGATCGTCAATATCGTAGATATAAACCCCCGGAATGTCTACCAGAACAGGATCAATATCTCTCGGAACCGCAATATCAATCATTATTATCCGGTTGCCATTTCTGGCCTTAAGCACCTCAAAGCAATTCTCCCGGTGTAATACATAATGACTGGCGGCCGTACAGCTTATTACAATGTCGGCATTCTCAAGCTGCTGAGCCAGTTCGTCAAACCGAACCGCTCTCCCGCCTAAGGCTTGGGCCATGCTAACGGCTTTATCGTATGAACGGTTGGATACTATTACCGAATTTACCCCGTTCAATATCAAACAGCGGGTAGTCAGTTCACTCATCTCGCCGGCTCCCACCACCAGTACCGTTTTGCCATCCAGCGGTCCCAATATATTCCTGGCCAATTCTACCGCAGCATAGCTGACTGACACCGGGTGCCGGTCTATATCTGTCTCGGTCCTTATCCTTTTGCCTACATTAATGGCTTTTTGAAAAAGGGCATTTAAAACCCCGTCCGAAGTCCGGTAATCAATGGCGCGCTGATAAGCATCTTTGACCTGGCCCAGAATCTGAGGTTCTCCCAGTATCATAGAATCCATGCCTGCCGTCACCCTGAAAATATGTGATATGGCATCATAACAATTAGGCTGGTATATATAGGGTTTTATATCGTTTAGCCCTGAATACCTGGTTAAATAGTTTTCCAGGATGGCCTGGCCTTCCATTATATCACGAGCTGTAGCATATATCTCCATACGGTTGCAGGTGTTTAAAAGTACAAATCCTTCTATCACCCCGGTACGCTTAAGTTCTTGACAAGCTTCCTTAATATTATCTTCAGAAAACGCAAATTTTTCACGGATCTCCACCGGAGCCGTCCGGTGGTTTAATCCCGTAAGCAGGACATACATTGTTTAATTCGCTCCCTTGCCTTTTCTTTTTCCCCCACTTTGAGCAAGTCTAATATGTCCGAATAGACCAAGGCTTCATACATCTTTTTTCTATCTCTGATATCTGCAATCTCATTCTGAACAATCGTGCGTTGTTCACCTAAAAGTTCTACAAAATCACCATAGGCTTCAGTTATCACTTCACTAAGTTCCTCTTTGAGCCTTCTGGCAAAAAGGGGACTCTTTCCGCCGGTTGATACAGCAAGCGTCAATGACTGCCGTCGTAATACCGCTGGAACATAGAAATCACAGTTGGCAGGGTCATCAACTGCATTAACCATTACCCCCTGCTCACGGCATATGTCCACTACATGACGGTTTACCGACTCATTGTCGGTAGCAAGAAAGGCCATACAGGCACCCTGCAAATCACCATCTTCGAACTCTTTGGGCAGCCAGCTAATACGCCCCCGGTCAGCCCATTCTGCAATAACCGGAGTTGCTTGGGGGCTAACCACTACTACCTGTGCGTTGCATCCCAGTAAATCGGAAATTTTACGCTCCGCTACCTTGCCGCCGCCAATGACAACTGCTTTTTTACCATAAATATCTAAAAATACAGGAAATAAGGTTTTAGTCATAGTAACTCCCATTTTGTTTGTTAAAAAAAAGGTCTGGCTTCAGACCTATTTAGGATCTTTTTTGTCTTCTAGTTCTTCGAATTCTTCTTCTTTAGCTTTTCTGAAATTCTTAAGGGCTTTCCCCATTGATTGACCCACCTGCGGTAGTTTGCCAGGCCCGAAAATAACCAATACGATAACCAGAATGAGTATCAGTTCCCACGGTCCGAAATTCCCGATCAATCCAAACAATTCTTTCACCCCTTTATTATTTTATCTTATAAAATAGCACAACCTCTCTTTTTTACCAGTTATTCTTACTATATTATGACAAAATGCATTTTTTTTGTAAAGCGAACTGAATAACGGAAAAGTAAATAGCGCGTGGGGCTCAGAACTGCCTTGGCGTCACCGGCCTATTCCCATTTTCGAATCAAACCCCGGGCGGCCGGTAAAATTTACTCGCTTATTTCCGTAGTTTCCTCTTGATTCCTTCCCTTGCCCGGTTTACTGAATTTGGCTACCCATATGCTAATTTCATAGAGCAAATAAACCGGACCGGCCATTAACATTTGGGAGAAAGGATCAGGGCCGGGGGTAAGCGCTGCAGCCAGAATAACAATAATCAGCAACGCATACCGGCGTTTACTGGCCATTGCTTCATAGGTTACTATCCCCATCTTGGTAAGAAAGAAAACTACCACCGGCAGCTCGAAGACCAAACCAAAAGGAATAGTAAAAGCCAGCACAAAGGAAACGTACTGATCGACTTTAAACATAGTTTCGAGATTATTTCCGGCGATATAAATCAGGAATCCCAGTATGAGTCTTAAAACTCCGAAATAGGCAAATAATACTCCGCCGGCAAAAAGAATAGTCGTTATGGGAATCAGGAAATAAACATATTTCCGTTCATGGGGATAAAGAGCCGGCTTGACAAACCTCCATAAAGCCCAGATTACTACCGGGAAGGCCAATATAAAACCACCCAGGAAAGAAAGCTGGAGCTTAACCATAAAGGCCTCGGTTACACCTGTAACTATAAGTTTTTCATCATAGCTGTTAAGCGGGGACATAATCAGGTTTAGAATCTGTTCACTATGGGAAAAGCATAAAACAGCGGCCGCAATTATAGCTATTAAGATGATTATAATGGATTTGCGCAGATCTTCCAGATGCTCAATAAGGGTCTGTTTTTTTTCCGGCGTCCAATCAGAAATGGCCAAACTGTCTTCCTCCCCATTAAAAATTACGTATCAGAATAAAATCGGCTATATCAGAAAGAATCTGTTTCTCAGGTTTATCAGGCAATAAAAGCAGTTGCTGCTGGGCCAGATAAGCATACTTACGACTCACCTCATAAGCGTATTCAATTCCTCCGGATTCAACCACCATATTAATTATATTCGCAGTCTCAGATCTGCATATATCCGGTTGGGATAACATAGTTTTGAACTTGTACCTGTCCGGTAAAAATCTAAGAGCATAAATGACCGGCAAGGTTATAATTCCCTGCCTTATATCGTTGCCGGTAGGCTTGCCCAAAGTTTTTTCATCAGCTACCAGATCCAAAATGTCATCTGTGATCTGAAAGGTCATACCTACGTAATATCCGTATTTCTTCAAGGCTTCTATTTCCTGGGGCGGGGCTGCGCTTATCATGGCACCCAGCTGACAGCTGACGGATATCAAAAGGGCCGTTTTACATTGGATGCGGCGCAGATAATCTTTTAATCCCTGCTCGACATCATAACAGCTCAGCATCTGTTTTATTTCACCTTCGCATATCCTCATGCTGGCATCAGCCAGTACATCGACTACATCCGGGCGATTATATTCGTTTACCACAGCCAGGGACCGGGCCAGAATGTAATCTCCGGCATAAATGGACATCCGATTGCCCCAGCGCTTCTTTACGGTGTCGGCGCCCCTTCTGGTTTCAGAATTATCAATGACATCATCATGAACCAGACTGGCCATATGAATAAGCTCCAGAGTCACGGCCAGGGGTATCGCCCTTTCCAGGGAAGTCATATACATACGGGCTGCCAGGAGTGCAAATCCCGGTCGTATTCTTTTTCCACCCGCTTTAATCAGGTGAGCGGAAGCTTCATCCAGCAGAGCCAAACTGGTATTAATATTTTCAAACAGCTTTTGTTCGACCACGTCTAATTCATTACTTATGGGATTAAAAAAACTAAAATGCGACATAACTTCCCCCTTGATAAGGATAACCTTTCCTTTCACTCATATCTTTTATAAAGATTATGGGTAATCCCCATACTGTCCATGACTTTCCCCACTACAAAGTTTACCATATCCGTCATCGTTTGCGGTTCATAATAATAACCCGGCATCGCCGGCACAATCTGCACTCCGATTTGAGCCAGTTTAAGCATATTAGTCAGATGGATAACACTAAGTGGGGTTTCCCGCGGGACCATAATGAGCGGGCGTTTCTCTTTAATCATTACATCGGCCGCCCGTTCGATTAAATTATTTGACATTCCATTGGCCACAGCGGCTAAAGTTGACATAGTGCAGGGAACAACAATCATGCCGCTGGTTATAAAGGAGCCACTGGCAATGGGAGCAGCTATATCAGCATTATCATGATAAACCAAAGGGCCGGGCAATCTTGTGCTGAACTCGTCCTCCCAGTTGGCAACCGGAGACCATTTTAGTTCCTGTTCGATTACAATCCGAGCCGGTTCACTGGCAACAAGATGTACCTCATATTCCCGGGCCAATAATTCCCGGGCCAGTGCAATTCCATACACCACACCGCTTGCACCGGTCAAAGCCACGATATATCTGGGCATAAATATTCCTCCCGGGCAGCCTGACTACCTCTTAAGTAAAGTATAGGCAATTATCTATAAAATATCGATCAGTGTCAGTACCAGTATCAGCATTCCTACATAATGGTTAATTTTAAAGGAGGCAAAATTCACCCGGCTCAGATCGCCGGGTTTCACTATAATATGTTCATAAATTAATATCAGGGCCGTAATCGCAATAGCACAATAGTACCAGAGCCCCAACAATAAAATAATGCCATTTGCTACTAAAAATATCAATGTTAACAGGTGAAATACCGCAGAAAAGATGAGCGCTCCGGTTTCTCCAAACCGGGCTGGAATAGAATAAAGATGATTTTGCCGGTCAAATTCAATATCCTGACAGGCGTACATGGCATCAAAACCTGCTATCCAGCAAGCTACTGCCATTCCCATTATCAGGGGCTGCCAGTCGAAACTGCCGGTGATGGCGATCCATGAGCCGATTGGGCCTATTCCTATTGCCAGGCCCAGAATCAGATGACACCACCAGGTAAATCGTTTGGTATAAGAGTATCCCCATAAAATCAATACCGCCAAGGGTGCCAGTTTTACACACAGCGGATTAAGCTGAGCGGCGGCATAGAATAACAGGGCAAAACATAGAAATACCGTCAACCACACCGGTACCATGGGCAGTTGGCCTGAAGCCATGACCCAATTGGAAGTTCGGGGATTGGAACGATCAATATGCCGGTCTATCAGACGGTTCAGGCACAAAGCAGCCGTTCGAGCCGCTACCATCGCAATTGTTATCCATAAGAGCTGGCTTAACGAAGGAACATTTTTATAAGCCAGAAAAGCACCCAGATAGGCAAAAGGAAGCCCAAACAAGCTATGTCCGAAATCAATCATGGTTAAAAATTTTTTAAACTTATTCAAGGCCGTATTCGCTCCATCTATTATTCACCAAATTGATTATATCCTGCCGCATGTTAATATCCGCCGGCCACTCCCGGGTATGCCCTTCACTGAGCCACTTTTTGGTGGCGTCTATGCCCATTTTAGAGCCCATTAAGGCCAGAGGAGCAGAATGGTCCAGAACATCCAAGGGTCCGTCGACTATCATAGTATCCCGGCGGGGGTCAACATTATTGAAGACCTTCCACATAACTTCCGACACATTTTGGACATTTACATCATGGTCAACTACGATTATAAATTTGGCAAACATCATCTGCCCCATTCCCCATAAAGAACTCATTATTTTACGGGCATGACCGGGGAAGGATTTTTTGATGGAAATCAATACGCAATTATGAAATACACCTTCCATAGGTAAATGCATGTCTACCACTTCCGGAAGCTGCATCTTTAAGAGAGGCAAAAATATACGTTCAGTGGCCAGAGCCATATAACAATCTTCCTGGGGAGGTTTTCCCACTATGGTAGTGGGATAAATGGGATTACGGCGATGCGTAATGCATTTAAGATGAAATACCGGGAAAAGCCCAGCCAGGGAATAGTAGCCGGTGTGGTCACCAAAAGGGCCCTCCATCCTGGTCTCACCCGGATTCACATAACCTTCCAGGACTATTTCGGCATCGGCCGGCACTTCCAAATCGATAGTTTTACAACGCACCATATCAACCGGTTTTTTCCTTAAAAATCCGGCAAAAATCAGTTCATCAATATCCTTGGGCAATGGGGCGGTGGCGGCATAAGTTATGGCAGGGTCCCCGCCCAGGGCAACCGCTACTTCAGTCGGCCGGTTTTCATTGCAGTTGCGCTCATAATTCCGGGCACCGTCATGATGCAGGTGCCAATGCATACCGGTAGTCTTTTCATCAAAAACCTGCAGCCGGTACATACCCACATTGCGTTTGCCGGACTCGGCATCACGGGTATACACCTGACCCAGAGTAATAAAAGGTCCCGCATCCTCCGGCCAGCATTTGAGCACCGGAAGTCTGGACAGGGAAGGGTCAGGATCAACCACTTCCTGGCATGATCCGCTTTTAACCATACGGGGCATGAACGAAGACAGTTCAGCCAGCCGAGGCAATAACTTGATTTTATCCAATACCGATTTGGGCACATTATCGGTAATTTCCAGAATTGAATTTATCTCGCGGGCTATATCATCCAAATCGTTTACATTGAGGCTTAAGGCCATTCTTTCTTTACTTCCAAAAGCATTTATCAAAACCGGCATATCAGAACCTTTAACATTCTCAAAAAGTAAAGCAGGCCCGCAGGCCTTGCTTATCCGATCGGTAATTTCAGTGATTTCCAGTTCGGAATCAACTTCAGCCTTTATCCTTTTTAATTGTCCCTTCTGTTCCAAAACATTTATAAAATCACGTAAATCCTTATAAGCCATTCCTGCACTCCCCTGTTTATTTTCTGCTACATTACTGCAACTTGTTCATTTCCGTAGATAGCCAGATGTAAGTCTCCAATTACTTTCTCCAGCACGGTACCTGATTTAGAGGCATAATTACTGCAATGTCCCATCAATATTTCGGTGTTATGAAGATAAGGCCGGGCCTCTTTAAGCGACTGCTTGTCTGCCAGTAACTCGAAAGACATTCCCAGGTTGTGTCCCATCTGGCGGTAGGTTTCCTGTTTCTCGGCATTCAATCCGGCCAGCCGGGCGGCCGTTAAAAATGAGGTTCCGTACAGAGGTGCCCGGGTTTTTTCCAGTACCTGGGTTTTGTTACCATGCATTTTATTTTGAAGAACCAGACCTTCATTTAATTCGCATATCAGGTCCGACATAATACCAACCAAACTGGTAGTTCCTGAACGGACCAGGGATTTTAGAACGGTTCCAAAAATATAATCCCCCACCAGTATGGCAAACTGCAGTTTATTATCGTGCAGCTGGCCTTCCGCATCATCTTTGATCAGGGCGTGAATGCTGTTGGAAAAATAGACCGTTTTAAAAATACAGGCCATTGCTACAGCCAAAGAGCGGTTTAAATCGAAATGTTTATATACACTTAAAACTACGGCAGGCAATACCTTCCAGGTTAAATCATCCTGCATGTAGTTGTAATAAACATCAATGTCATTCCACCAGGGCAGGAGATTGTCCCGGAAGGAGTTCTCAACTTCCGCCATATCTCCGTTTATTTCCCTGGAAAAAAGATACTTCATGTAGCTATCCTCCTAAAAACAAGCTCAGCGTTTTTTATTATTATTTTACCTTACTTGATTCTTTCTTTCTTCGTCAATTTTTCCCTTTTTAATTACGATTTATTTTGTACCGCATAAATGATAGGTTCAAATTAAATCTTACAAGTAGTTGGAGTAAATGGCAATAATTATTATTCAAGCCTTACATTTCCTGAATATTTTATGAAAAACAAAGACCTCGTTCGTTTAGACTCACAAACAAGGTCTTTAGTCGAAATATGAACAAAATGTTAAACTTCCTCGGTCTACTAAAATAGTATCCCTCCTAAATATTAACCACCAGGCGTTCATCCTGGTTTGCGATTAATCCCCGCTTGACCTCGTTAGCATCCATAGTTTCAGATTGAAACATCTCTGCTACATAATTGCAAGCGTCCCAGGGATTAACCCGTTCGCCGCAGGTAAAGACATCTACTGCAGCATACCCCAATTCGGGCCAGGTGTGAATGGCCAGGTGTGACTCGGAAATCACCACAACACCGCTAACTCCTTGCGGACTAAACTTGTGAAAGACCATTTCCCTAACTTCAGCTCCAGCCTCCAAAGCGGCATTGACCATGATATCTTGAACTTTATCGATATCATTCAACACCTCAAAACGACAACCGTATAACTCGGCTAAGACATGTCGCCCCAAAGACTGCAATCATTTCGCCTCCTTTCAGTTTTTAAGTTATCTCAAACCTCCCTTGGTTTAATAAACATACATGTAGAATTTTAGCATATTAATATCGTATGTCAATAAATCAGCAACGTTTATTTTATGCTATATAATATTTATTTTCCTGCCTTTTGTTTAATAGTTTTGTACTTATTTTAATCCAAACCATTAATAATATTATTTACTCCATGAATAAACTCTTTTTGATTGCCTTCACCCAATAAATCATACAGACGTGAATTAAAAGCACTTTCGATTTGCACTATTCTGGCAGCGATCTGCCTGCCCCGATCAGTTATAAAAACCCTGATAGCTCGGCGATCCTGAGTATCCAGTTGTCTTTCTACCAATCCGTCTTTTTCCAATTTGTCAATCAGAACCGTCATGGATGAACTGTCAATTAAAGACTTGCTGCCTATTTCCTTCAAAGTAGCGCCGTCTTCATTAAGCAAATAGCTTAAAATAAATGATTGCGGAATAGTTACCCCGGTTCCTTCTAATTGCAGATTAAGATTCTTCTCAATTTTCTTCATTGCGGCACGCATACTAAAGCATAAATAATTCGTTAATTCTACCATAATACCAATTAACCCCTTTATTAATTATTGGCAGGGCAATAGTACGGCAAAAACAAAATTTATGATATCTATCATGTTATAAATAATCATTCAGAAATATCCTAATATTAGTATTTATGTTGCTTGAATTTGTACCTACTTAATGATATTTTAGAATAAAGTATAAATTAATACAATGATGGAGAAGAATAGGCAACTATTATGATTGCTCATAAATAATCGCAATTAGCTGAACGGGCTTAAAAACTGCTGGTTTTCATCGGTAAGGGGTGGTAGTATTTTTACTATGGCACCAGGATAGGTTTATTAGGAGCAAACCTCAGAAAAGCCTACCTCACTTAGGTGAGCGCAGGCTTTTATTATTGCATACATGTGCCATTAAATAGAAGGAGGATTAATCATGCCAGAAGCGAAAAAGAGAATACTCACCGGAGACAGGCCTACCGGCAATCTGCATCTGGGTCATTATGTGGGCAGTCTGGCCAATCGGGTCAAACTGCAGCAGCAATATGAAAACTTTATAATTATTGCAGACGTACAGGCACTTACCACCAATTTTGAAAAACCTGAAAATTTGAGCCGGGACACCTACCATATTGCTACCGATTATCTGGCTTCAGGTCTGGACCCTGAGTTATCCACTATTTTTATTCAGAGTATGGTACCCCAAATCCATGAACTTACCATGTATTTTTCTATGTTTACATCTGTTAATGTATTACGCCACAATCCTACCATTAAAACCGAAGCAGCTCAGCATGGTTTTAGTGATATGCCTTATGGCTTTTTAGGCTACCCGGTAAGCCAGGCCGCCGATATTACTGCATTTAAAGCCCATCTGGTTCCGGTTGGGGATGACCAGATACCCCATATTGAATTGGCCCGCAAAATTGTGCGCCGTTTCAATGATCTGTATAAACCGGTTTTAATTGAACCCGAGGCTCTGGTAGGAGAAGTCCCGCGTCTGATTGGACTTGATGGCAAGGCCAAAATGAGCAAAAGCCTCAATAATGCTATTTTCCTGTCCGACAGCGCCGAAGCCGTAAAAAGAAAAGTACACGATGCGGTGACCGACCCGGCCCGGATAAGAAAAACCGACCCCGGCCACCCGGAAGTATGCACTGTGTATGAATACCATAAAGTGTTTAATCCCGCTGAAGTCGACCAGATTGAATCGGAATGCCGTGCCGGTGAAATCGGGTGTGTAGCCTGCAAGAAAAAACTGACCGGTTGTTTAAACGATTTGCTGGAACCCATGCGGGAACGCAGAGCCAAATACGAAGCCCGGCCGGAACTGGTCCGGGAGATTTTAATGGATGGAACCGCCCGCGCATTTATGGCGGCTGAAGCAACCTTACAGGAAGTCCGCGAAGCCATGCACATCAATTATTTTTCCATGCCCATCCCTATGAACGACGCCGAATAAATCAAGACCACCAGTTTGTTCTGAGGCTATAAGCCTCTGTTACCGGCCAGCGTCTTAAGGCACTGGCTTTCTCATTTGTTCAAGCGAACTGGGACAAATTGTTCCCGACTGTGCTCTATTCTCGCTTGGAGCTATATTCCCTCACACTACAAATCAAAAAGGCTTATCTGCTGATTCGGGGACGGGATCGGCGGATAGAAAATACCTATAATGATAAACGGGTTGGGCGCGACATTATGGAACCGCTTGGTTGTGCCGAGAAAGAAATAAATGTCCCTTTGCAAAAAGGAATCCAGATACTTCTCCTTGACCTTGGCGGTTGCCACGCTTTCATCGCCGTGCACTCTCCATAGGCAGTTGAAATACAGCATCCCGATTTCCCAGTCCTCGATCATCATCTTGGACTGTTTGCCGGAGTCGTCCTCGAACCGATAGGAAAACTTGTAAGGCACTTTTTGGACAACTCTGAACTCCGCCTCAATTTCCTCTGGAGTTTGAAACAGGTTAAGCTGTTGAGACTGGCTTTGAAGGGTTGCTAGCTTTTTCGGATTCCAACTGCGGTTATCGGACTCAATTACAAAATCAAGTATTTTGGTAGGTTTGAACACAGCCAGAGACGTTTTGGCGGTAGACTTGGCCTCGTCAATTAACGCCTGGAGGTTGGTGTATATTGGTTTGTTTCTGAAAACAATCCTGCGCCGCTCATCCCAGTCGAGTTTGTCCGGCTTAGGCTCAACCACCATCGTGGATATATCAGGTTGATAGGATTCTGGGCGAAAATCTGAAGTATTGCGTTCCACGTTAACCTGTACCCACGTATACTTGGGGTACTTTTGGTCGTCGTTAAGCAGCCTGAACGGCATAGGATAAAGGCGAATCCACGCGCCATCCTCAAGCACACCTGCAGTGCAGACAAGCTCCGCATATTTCTCGGAGATGGTTGGGTATGTCTTTACCAAAATGTAAATGCGCTTCTTCACTGGCATCATAGGTCTTCGCTCCTTATTGGATGTGTACCTGCGATATAGTCCCTGATGACGTGCCGATGGCACATTTCCGGCTCTCGTTCGTAGCACATAAGAGCAATTCGAACATTGGAACGCAAAAGCGAGTAAACCTGCTCAAGTAGCGGCGTAAGCTTCGGAAGCGTTTTTGCATAATTGCTGAATAAACATTTGTAGTCCTCATCCGTTTCAAGCGCACTGCGTTTGTCGGATTCAATTCCAAGTTCGGGGATATGGACGTACTTTATGCCTATGGTTTCCGTAATGTGTTTGAGTTTTCCTTTGGAGAATCCGAACTTACGGCTAAGAGGATTTTTGCGGATATCGCACAATAACCGAATGTCGTTCTGGATTAAGTTATTAATAAACGCCTCGACGCTTTTGCCTTCATAGCCTATCGTGAACAAGATTTGCCCAGTCTGGGTATAAGCTTGCCTTCCGTCATTGAACCGCTCCAGTTCCTTCCCGCGCAATAGCTGCCCTGTGATTTCGCTGTTTATCGCGTAGTACGGGTATTCGCGGTATGCTTTGCGGATAAGGGCGTTGCCCCTCTCCGTTGCAATTTGAAAAGCAGGAAAAACCGACTCTTGCAAGTAATCTCCGACGGCTTTAATTCGTGTACCTTTCGGCGTGTGTTCAATGGATAAGTACCCATCCCGCCGCAAAATATCCAAATCCTCCGCAAGCTGAAAAGAATATGAACCGAATCTATATGGAACGAACTCGTAAAAGTCCAAGCCTTCCGACATCGTGTGAAGGAAAACCAACTTCTGTAAGTCGGTGGATGTTACGCTTTGAAGTTGGCGAATAAACGCCAACAGGAACCGCTGCCGCTTGTATGTCGGCTGATTATTATGCCCGCTCATTCCGTCACACCTCCTTCTTATAAAATATATTACGCCAAGACTGTATATAAATATCTAATGTTTCGGCTGACCTTATGTAAAACCTCGTTTTGAACCGTCAAGTATTCCTTGACAGTTACCGACGGTTCCCATTGTGGTTGGGCTGGTTTGTACGGATGCACTTCAAACGAATCTTGCCGTTTAAACGAGTATTTGTTTATTTCTTGATAAAAATTAAATATCCTGCTTAAAACAGAATATTTGTTCTAAATTTATACTAAATTTATATTGGTTAATAATTTTTTGGCAATTGGAACTGAAAACCATTGCTAATCTCATCATAAACTTCCTGCAAATGTTTCGAATGCTTGGCATATATAAAAATATTTGCCCTGGCCCTTACAACCATTTTAATAGCAATATTAGTATAATTATGGCTATTCCCAGCAAGTTGTACTGCATACGTTTCCGGTTCAGTTTCTTATCTGCATTCTTATCCATAGCCCAGGATTTATACTTTCCTGATTCGCTATTTCTTGGCATTTTATTGCTTCCCGCCTTAAATTAATAAATACTTTATATACATTATATATATAAAATCATCAAATTCCATCACCCTGAAGGCCATTTCTCAGCCCCTTACTGCTTCAACAGCGATAAATCACAGCCTTCCCTAATGCCCTGCTCTTGAACTTTTTTATATCCAGTATACTGTATTTCGCATTGCGGAATTCTAATCCAATTGACATAATTCAAGGCCTGATATTATAATCTAAATACATATTTTAAAATTCTATTCCATACTGTGAAATTATATATAATACAGAAAAATTTAGAAAGGACGGAGAAACACAATGTTGTCTTATGCTCAAGATGTTATACAAAACGTAATTAAAAGAAATCCTGGTGAACCGGAATTCCACCAGGCAGTAAAGGAAGTATTGGAATCTCTGCAGCCGGCACTGGAGAAACACCCGGAATACCAGAAAGCCGGCATATTGGAAAGGATCGTCGAGCCGGAAAGACAAATAATATTCCGGGTACCCTGGATTGACGACCATGGTAAAGTGCAGGTAAACCGCGGTATGAGAATTCAATTCAATAGTGCCATAGGTCCTTACAAAGGTGGATTAAGATTTCATCCTTCCGTTTATCCTGGCATTATCAAATTTTTAGGCTTTGAACAGATATTCAAAAATTCTCTTACCGGTCTGCCCATTGGTGGTGGAAAGGGCGGCAGTGATTTTGATCCTAAAAACAAATCCGACCTGGAAATTATGAAATTCTGTCAGAGTTTCATAACCGAGTTATATCGCCACATAGGTGCCGATACCGATGTTCCGGCCGGCGACATAGGCGTAGGCGGCCGTGAAATCGGTTACATGTATGGTCAGTATAAAAGAATAACCGGTTTATATGAAGGATCATTAACCGGCAAAGGTTTAACTTTTGGCGGAAGCCTGGCCCGGACCGAGGCTACCGGATATGGACTTATTTATTTTGTGGATGAAATGGTACGGGACCATGGTAAAAGCCTCAAAGGCTCCACCGTGGTTATATCCGGTTCAGGTAATGTAGCTATCTACGCCGTGGAAAAAGTACACCAGCTAGGCGGAAAAGTCGTAGCTTTATCAGATTCAAACGGTTACATTTATGATGCTGCCGGCATTAAACTGGATACCGTTAAACGTATTAAAGAAGTTGAAAGAGGCAGAATCAGCGAATATGTGAAATATCACCCCGAAGCCGATTATACCGAAGGCAAAGGTATATGGAATATAAAATGTGATATAGCCTTGCCCTGTGCCACTCAAAATGAACTTAATGAAAATGATGCCAAGACTCTTATCGCTAACGGATGTTTTGCGGTAGGTGAAGGAGCCAATATGCCCTGTACTCCTGAAGCAGCCAAAATATTTATTAACAACCAGGTTATGTTTGCACCGGGAAAAGCCGCCAATGCTGGTGGTGTGGCCACCTCGGCCCTGGAAATGTCGCAGGATAGCATGAGATACTGCTGGACTTTTGACGAAGTCGACAGCAAACTTAAGAATATCATGGTCAACATTTATCATAATGTCAGCCAAACCTCGCAAATCTACGGTTCTGAAAATAATCTAATCGCAGGCGCTAATATAGCCGGTTTCCTTAAAGTGGCCGATGCTATGCTGGCCCAAGGAATAGTGTGATAACTCGACTCCCTTATTATAAACTTCGCAGAGCCCGCTTTCAGATAATTTAGTCTGGAAGCGGGTTTTGCATCTGGCTAATTACAGCAGGGAACACACCTTCCGCGAACCAAAGTAACGAATGTCTCCAGGTTAGTGGACTGAATGATTTTTATGATATTTGACAAGTATTTGCAGGCATGGTTACAATTAATTTTATATAATACTGTCCGGATAAAATATCAGGAGAAATGAGGTAGTTCGCAAAGGTGATACACTCTAATAGCAAACCTGAGGTTGATAACATCGGAGATGATCATAAGACGGTTCAATCCGTGGAAAGAACCCTTGATATTATTGAAAAACTAGCTGAATACGGTTCTCCTGTTAGTCTCAGTGAACTGGCCGAAAGTGTAGATTTAAAGCCCAGCACCGTGCATAGATTACTGGGTACCTTAATGTTTAGAGGATTTGTAGACCAGGATGAACATAGTCGGTATAAGCTTTCCTTAAAAGTCTATCATATAGGTAATGCCGCCACCTATTCCATGGATATTACAAAGCTTGCTGCTCCTTTTATGCACGAACTTTTGGACCTGTGTAATGAAACGGTCAATCTGGCCGTACTTGACCGGGGAGAAGTCGTGTACATAGACCAGCTGGAGTCCACCAATATTGTCATAGTTAAGATGTTTGCCCGGGTAGGCAACCGTGGTCCCGCCTATTGCACCGGTTCCGGCAAAGTCTTGCTGGCAGGCCTGACCCGCGAGGAATTTGCCCGTTACCTGGACAAAACCGAGTTGGATCGCTTTACCAGTGATACTATTACTGATCCCACCATGCTGGCCAAAGAAATTGAGCGGGTACGCAAAGACGGTTATGCTCTCGACCTGGGGGAAAGGGATGAAGGAGTAAGGTGCATCGCAGCACCCATTAAGAATCAGGAGGATCGGGTAGTTGCCGCATTGAGCGTTTCCGGCCCCAGCATGCGCATGACTGCGTCTTATATAAATAATGAACTGGTTCCACTGGTTAAAAGTTTGGCTGCACGCATTTCCTTACAATTGGGCTGCCGCGAACCCGGCAAATAAAGTTTCTTTGCCTTACTTGTCTATAAATATATAATGAGATAATCTAGTATTATATTACAATACTCGGTTAGGAGTGGTTGAAATGTCACAAACACCCAGATTTTCATTACGTTTTATTAAGCAGGAAAACCATCTTATGCTGCCTGAGGTAACTTCTATCCTGGTTACCCAAAAACTCTACGATATCTTATTTCAATATGTCATAACTTCGGAAAAGGAAAAAAAGCTGGAGAATTTTATTAAAATTTTGGAACAATATATTAAAAGCAAACCTATTGGTCCTTTTTCATTGCCTGTCCGGGAGCTGGAATTTCTGGAAGAGGGATTGCAGGAATTAAAACTGCTAAACTGGCGCGAGATACCGGTAACCTTATTTGAAATTATTCTGGAAGAACCATCTGAGGAAGAGGAGAAAAATACTGAACAATTAGATTCAGTATTGAGCCTGTTGGCTGGTCTGATGCCTTTTAACCGCAGTACAACTACCGGTCAAATCTACGTATATCCCACAGGTCTGACTGGTTTTTAAACAATAATAAAAGGGGGTTGTAACATGGATTTAAAAGATTCCCAAACCGAGCAGAATTTGTGGAAAGCATTCGCAGGCGAATCCCAGGCCAGGAACAAATACGATTTCTTTGCCAGCCAGGCCAAAAAAGAAGGATATGAACAAATCGCCGGCATATTTTCCGAAAGTGCCCTCAATGAAAAAGAACATGCCAAACTATTATTTAAACTGGCTATGGGAGGCATCCCCGGTACGGAGCAGAACCTTAATGAAGCAGCTGCCGGCGAAAACGAAGAACATACCAGCATGTATCCCGAATTCGAAAGGATTGCCCGTAAGGAAGGGTTCGAACACATCGCCAAAATCTTTAAGGAAATTGGTGAAGTTGAAAAGGAACATGAGAAACGTTATCGGAAACTTTTGGCCAATGTAACCAATAAGACCGTCTTCAAGAAGAGCCAGCCGGTTAAATGGAAATGCCGAAATTGCGGTTATGTTTTTGAAGGCCCCGAGGCACCAAAAATCTGCCCGGCCTGCGCCCACCCGCAAAGTTATTACGAGTTGCTGCAGGAAAACTATTAAAGCAAAAAAGCCTGAAAATAGTTTCCATAAGAGAAATTCGCAAAGATAAATGGTAAACCGATCTAAAGTAAACTAAATACCGTACGTAAACCAAAGCAGCAAGGCCGATTATTGGCTCTTGCTGCTTTGTTCCGCATTCAGGCACTCCGTACACACCCAGCCCTGAGGGCGCTCCTAACGTCGGGGCCGTAGGGCACTACCAACAATTGGGGGGTGAATGTATTTGACGTTTCCCGCCACTGCCCGGGTAAGCTTATAGCTTTATTGATGCTTTATCTCCTGCAAGGCCTGATAAACCGCCTCCGGGCTCAGGCCTTTGACATCGACCTCTATCAGTATATCGTCATACAGCACGCTGAAGCGCATTCTCGGGCCCGGTTCGTCGCCGGCGTCATCCACTTCATAAGTCCGCGCTTTTACCATATCCAGCGTCAGCTCTTCACTCCGGAAGATGGGGTTATCCACCATCTTTCGCAGGTCGTCAGGCACGTAATCGGCGCGCGGGATGGGGTAAAACGAGAGGTCGTAATTGAGCCTGTCGGCGCTGGAAATGATGCGGGTCTTATCCTTTTCTTCCAGGCGGGATACGCGCCAGTCGATATAGTTCATGCCTTTCCGCCAGAATACGATCAGGGTATCCTGCTCCTGATTGATAATGCGCAGGGCCTCCCCGAAAACAAATCCTCCGGGAGCTTGTGCCGGCAGATACGCGCCAAAATCAGTGTCGGCCCGGGCTTCCAGCAGGTCTAAAAGATCATGGCGCAGTTTGGGCACGACGGGATGGAAGACGCTGATATCGGCCGCTCCGCCTTTGATGAGCTGGGTGATGACCGTGGTGAATTCTTCCTGCAGCGCTTCTTTTTCCGTTTCCGGGCCGCTAATTTCCACATAGTAACCGAGGTCCGAAAGCCGGAAATTGGCGAAGTAGATCACATCGCGCAGCCCCCGGTTATTCGATTTTATTTCGAAAACTCCCGCTGTCACAGTGGTACCAAGAATATCCGAGGGTTGGCTGGCGTTCCCCAGCAAGTAATCAGTTTCGGCCACACCGGGCGCGATCTTGATATAAGTCTTGAGTCCGGCGGCGGAACGTGCAAAGGCGTCAATATTGTAAAAGGCGGCACTGTTTTTCTCGTTCTTGAAATTGGCGGTGGCGGTGAGGTGATGCGTCCCGGTCAGGCCGGGGAAAACGGCCTCCAGCTCATCAGCGTTCAGCTCCTGCCAGAAAAGGCCTGCCACAGCGGCATCGGCCGCGGCAGACTGCCCTTGTGCCTGGTTGAAAATAAGGGCTGAATTATTTTCCGGCAAAGGCATGCTTTGCGGCCATAGTTTAGGGACAGTGAAAATGCTCATCCCCACCAATACAAAGCAGGCACAAATCGCGGCATAACGCCTGACCGCTGCGGAGCAGCGGCTAACCGTGGTTTGCTGAGCAGCGCCTCCAGCGTAGGCCACAATTTTCCGGTGCAATCCATCCGGAACCGATATTTTATTCATATAGGCTTTATACGATTTCATGCTCTGCCTCCTTGAATTCCTCTTCCTCAGTTAAAACAACTTTCAGCTTCTGCCGGGCGCGGGTCAAATGGCTTCTGACGGTGGCTTCTTTTTGCCCGGTCAGTTCCGCAATATCCTTTACGGCATAACCTTCATAATAAAACAGATGAATCACCGCGCGGTATTGGGGAGGCAAGGCCATAATTTGTTCCAGCAGTTCATGCTGTTCCGGCTCGGCCGCAGGATAAGTATCAAGTAGGGGCTCGGTGCGTTTGCGCCAGAAAGAGCGCAGGCAGCTGCGGCTTAAGTTTATCGTCACTCGCAGCAGCCATGCCTTCTCATGCGCCGGGAAATTAAAAGTGGGAGCTTTTTCGTAAGCGCGCCAAAAAGCTTCCTGCACCACGTTCTCGGCATCGGCTGCGTTACCTGTCACCGCCAGGGCCGTGCGGTAAAGCCTGTTTTCATGTCTGCTTACGAACGCTTCAAATTCCTCCGGCCGGCAGGATTTAAAAGTCATGGCTCAACCTCCTTACTTTATATACGCTTGAAAGGGTAAAAAGGCTGCAAAATATCTTCGGAAAAGTTTATCATCCTATCTAATTAACCGGCCATGGCCGCAGGGCATAACCACCAACGAAAATGCGTCATCCTGAGTGTTAACGAAGGATCCTCTCCTTGTTAATCATCAATATCGGCAAGATTCTTCACTGCGTTCAGAATGAC
>DHSK01000111.1:0-7377 GCA_002408445.1 Syntrophomonas sp. UBA5288 | reverse complement strand
GAATGACAAGAACAGTATTTTCGCACTAACCGTCTATGCTTTGGTAGCATTACCATTTTTGAAAATTGAGTAAAAAGTGGATCATGCCGGGGTTCGGCAATTGTTAAAGCCTCATGGCAGGAAACTGATGCGGAGTGAAATAAAAAGGAAGGTTAACCCTTGTCAAACAGGGATAAACCTTCCTATTAAAAACCTACTTTAATACTCATTAACCACATCAAGTATTAAATGTAAATCATTATTTGGCCTTAGTTGTAGAAAATCTGTATTCGTCAGAATCGAGTTCGTACCTTAAGCTTCTAAAACGCCAGTAACGCCTCACGTATTAATTTGGCCCCCAGAATAGCGGTGTTGTCGCTTGGTTCATACGGGGGGGAGATTTCGACTACGTCAAATCCTACTACGTTCAAATCTTTGAATTCCAGTAAGGTTTTTATCAGTTCCCGGGTGGTAATGCCGCCTGGTTCCGGAGTACCTGTTCCCGGAGCAAAGGCGGGGTCCAGGACATCAATGTCGACGGTAACATATACCGGCCGCCGGCCTATTTTTCCTTTTACCCCGCTAATGGCAGAAACAACCTCATCAAGATATAGATTAGTATGGGCGGCGGCGAATTCAAATTCTTCCTTCAGGCCCGACCTTATACCCAGTTGAAACAGCCTGCCCGGTCCTATCAAATCTACTACCCGGCGCATGACCGTAGCATGGGAGAGTTGTTCACCCAGATAGTCCATCCTCAAATCAGCATGAGCATCCAGTTGGATCACAGCCAAATCAGGATATTTTTCATGATATGCCTTTATCAAGGGCAAAGACACCAGATGTTCTCCGCCAATAGAATAGATTTTTTTATTCAACTCCAGAAAAGCCCGGGCGACTTTTTCCATCCGGGACAAACTCTCCTGAACATTGCCGAAAGGAATAATAACACTGCCGGCATCATAGAAATGGATATCTTCCAGAGATTTGTCCTGATAGATACTATAAGCCTCCAGGCCTTCGGAGACCTCCCGCACCCGGTATGGTGCCAGCCGGGTGCCGGGCCGGAAACTGGTGGTCGCATCCATCGGCAGCCCCAAAATAACCTGGTCACACTCATCCAAATTATTGCTGCTCTCCAGAAAAACAGCGCGGGCATCTAAAAGTTCTTCATATTTCATCGCTTTAATCTTCCTATTCCATAAATCTTTTTCCCAACTAACAGACCATATCACGAGGCCACAACCACCAACAAAAATGCGTCATCCTGAGTGTTAACGAAGGATCCTTCCCTTGTTAATCATCAATATCGTCAAGATTCTTCGCTGCGTTCAGAATGACAAGAACAGTATTTTCGTGCTAAGAAAGCTGAAAAGCCGCTTAATCTGCTGAAGCGGCATAGTTGATATGGCCTGCAATCTTGAATTAAACCGGCTTGTTGTCTTCGTTATACTTTTTAATAAATTCCACAAAATTATTTACTGATTTTCGCCTGGTCTTCTGGCGTGGATAAATAATATAGAAATGTCTGACCGCATTGACATCATCTATCCTGATAGTTTTTATCCTGCGCGCCGGATCCAAACTCCGGGTAGCCCAGCTTGATATAGCCGAAATACCTATATCTGATTCCACCGATGCTATTACAGCCTCAGTACTTCCGGCTTCCATGCAAACATTAATATCTTCCTTTTTAAGGCCATTGGCGGCCAGCAGTTCATCCAGGGCCTTCTGGGTGCCTGATCCCCTTTCCCGGAATATCCATCTTTCCCCGGCCAGCTTATCCACCCTGACCCTGGTATAGCGGGCAAGTTGATGATCGGCAGGTACAATGAGCACCAGTTCATCATGCAGCCACTCAAACCCGTCAACTTTGCGGTTATTAGTCCAACCGCCTACAATACCGATATCAAGTTCCCGTTCTACCGCCTTGTAAAAGATTTTTTCCGTATCCGCTACTTCCATACTTATACTTACAGCCGGGTATTTATCTTTAAATTTTTTAATAATGGCAGGCAGTATATACTGTCCGGGAATAGTGCTGGCTCCGATATAGAGGTTGCCTTTTCGGCTCTCGGAGAGTTCCTCCATGGTCTTGTCAGTCTTATCCATAGCTTTAATAATTTCGCGCGCGCAATTATATAAGGCCTCTCCTGCCTCGGTAGTTTTTAATTTTCGGCCGGAGCGTTCCAGCAGAAGAACCCCGTACATATCCTCCAGGGCCTGAATCTGCTTGGTTACTGCCGGTTGCGAAAGTCCAAATTCTTCTGCAGTCCGGGAAAGGTTTTGTGTTTCCACCACCTTAACATAAGTTCGAAACAGGTTCAGATTCACGCCATCCACCAACCCATCCTATTCTATTATTTAAGGAACCCATCCAAAATGGTATTAACTGCTTCCTCTTCGGTCAAACCCAGCGACATTAGTTTTATCAGTTGTTCCCCTGCAATTTTGCCTATAGCGGCTTCGTGAGTTAACACTGCCTCCGCATTCTCAGCATGCAGTTCCGGAATCGACCGGATAACAGCATTACCCATTATAATGGCATCACATTCCACATGCCCGAAGCACTCAGTTTTCCCCGTGAGCGCAGCATGAAAAGACTGCATCGAATGTTCCTGTGCCACTGACCTGGATAATACCTGCGCCGTTCCGCCTTTGCCCTCAATGACAATTTTGATATCTGAGACCGCATTTTGGTCTCCCTGGGTCAATAATTTTTCCACTATGCGCAAATTCCCTTTTTTATGGATAACTGCTTCAGTATTACGTATGGTATCGTCGACACCTTTTATCTGCACCAATTCCATTTCACAATAAGCACCGTCTTCAACCGTAACTACCGTAGTAGGGTTCAGTATTCTCTTGCCTGCTCCCTCACCCTGGCCATAATGTTTTTCGGTATAGAGCAGACGGGCACCTTTTTTGACGATAATATCATGAATACCATCATGTCTGGAATTGGCATGGGCTTCATTATGAATTCCGCAGCCGGCGATAATCACCACATCTGCATCTTCCCCGACAATAAAAGTATTATAGACCTTATCGTTAAGCCCGGATTGCGTCAGAACCACCGGCACATGCACCGTCTCATTCCGGGTTCCTGGCCGTATTTCAACATTCATGCCCGGTTTATCAGTTTTTGAGGTTATTTTAATGTTGGGCGAGGAATTACGTAAAACTGCTTCACCGTTGAGCCTAATGTTGACAGCGCCCTTGGGTATCCCGTTCATATCACTTATGGTTTGCAGCATTTGCATATCAAGTTTGCTAAAATTCATTTATCATTTCTCCCCGGCATAGTTCTCTATTTTTACATTGTATATCATCTTTAATCAGATGCCATATCTCATCCGTGGTTCCCCGCTCTTTAAGGTGCCCTTCATCTATTACAATGATCTCGTCGCAGATAGGCAGTACATTTTCATTATGAGTAATAATAACCGCCGTTTTATCAGGATTATTCTTGTATCGTTCTATTATAATCCCAATTAGCTTCTGTATTGTCCACAGGTCTACCCCGGCCTCCGGTTCATCGAAAATACTTATGGCCGAATTTTTGGCCAACAGTTGGGCAATCTCTATACGCTTGATTTCACCTCCGCTTAAACCTGCTCCCAGAGGACGATCCATATAGTCCTCCGGACATAGTCCGACATCACGCAGATAGGTCCTCAGTTGCAGATTATCCAGTCCCGGCAGTGCTATATTCATTAAATCGGAAACTGTTAGTCCCTTGAAGCGCGGGGGCTGTTGAAAAGCATAGGCAATACCTTTCCGGGCCCGTTCGGTAACACTTAAGTCACTGATATCTTCACCTTCCAGAACTATGTTTCCTTCACTCTGGTGATAAATCCCCATGATAACTTTAGCAATGGAAGTCTTCCCGCCGCCGTTGGGACCTGTGATAGCATAGATTTTCCCCTTCTGAAATTCCAGGTTGATGCCTTTTAAAATATCCTTGTTTTCGCCATTGCCATTACCAACCTCTAACCATATATTCTCTAGTTTTAACATCTTGTGCACCCTCCCATAACTGCCAGTATGGTCATAACCCTTTGCATAATTTTATCATAACCTGTAGTTATAAGTCTAACCACAAATTATCCTGGCAAAACGTTATTTCAAGAAAATTATCAACCCGGCCGGATTGCGTCCCATGGCAAACCCGGCATTTCCCGCACTGCTATGACCAGAGTATCCTGTTCCAGCAGATCATAAGTCAGGTTCAGATTCCGCTCCAGATTGGCCATACAGTATTATCCGGTCCGCGGAGGAGGTCTCGTACCAGACGCGAATCGTCATTATCACCATATAGAATATACGCCCGGAGTATCAAATAAAGTGATGCTTTCGTTCCCGATCGACAGGGGAGACCGAGTGATACCAACATATTGCTACCGATAAGCCGGTTAAAAACCGCACTTTATTGCACCTCTGCAATAGACTTAAAAATTTTTATTTAAGTGTTTGGCAATCCGGGCAATATCCGTATAGCTTCAATTCATGGTTAACAATTTGATAACCCTGGTTTTCAATATGTTGTTCCAGACTATACAGCAAATCTTCTTCTATTTCCGTTATCTTCCCGCAATTAAGACAAATAAAGTGATGATGCTGGTGAGTATGATTATCGGAAAGTTCATAGCGATATTTGCCTGCTTCAAACATAGTTTTATGCAGTATGGAAATACCCGCCAATTTCTCCAGCGTACGATAAACAGTTGCAATACCTATATTGGGTGCTTTTCCACGCGCTTCAACCAGCACCTCTTCCGCCGATAAATGGTGGCCTTTATTTTCCAGCATTACTTGCAAAACCGCCATACGCTGATCCGTTAATCTGTAATTATTCTTTTTCAGCCTTTCAGTTATACTTTCATACACTATAATTCCCACCCAATACTGATAATGGATATCAGCTGATTCTGAGTCTATTATACGTTTCCAGTGTCCTCCACGTCGAGCCAAATTCAACATTTCATAGTATTGATCAGTTAATGTGGCTGCTCTGGACTGAATTGAACGCTAAATCCGCGTGTTCCACGGTGAATGTTTTTTGATTCCGTATGCCTGCCGGGCGGCAATGGGCATACGACGACCGGTGCCAAAAGCCTTGCTGCTGATTCTTAATCCCGGGGCTGCCTGTTTTCGCTTATATTCATTACGATCAACCGCCCGGCATACCCATAGCACCGTATTCGCATCATAACCCCGGGCTGTAATTTCCCGGGGCGAGAGTGCTTTTTCAACATAAAGATTCAAAATGGCATCCAGGATATCATAAGGCGGCAGAGCATCCTGGTCCAGCTGGCCCGGCTTTAATTCGGCGGAAGGGGGCCTGATTATAATAGAATGCGGTATTATTTCATACTGCCGGTTTATGTAATCGGCCAGCCGGTAAACCGTAGTTTTGGACACGTCGGCCAGCACACTCAGTCCTCCGCTCATATCTCCATACAGGGTGCAATACCCCACCGCCATCTCACTTTTGTTTCCGGTTGAGAGTACCATGGAGCCCTCCTGGTTGGAGAAAGCCATTAATAGGTTTCCCCTGATGCGGGCCTGAATATTTTCCAGGGTTAATTCTGGGTCGGATTCGGATACGGGCAAATAGGGTTGCAGGCTATGCGCATATGCCTCGTAGATATTGGTTATGGAAATAACCTTATATTCCATACCCAGATTGGACGATAGCAGCCGGGCATCATCAGTACTCTGGGGAGATGAATAGGGAGAAGGCATGGCAATAGCCTGAACATTTTGGCTTCCCAGCGCTGCACAGGCCAGGCTGCAGGTAACCGCTGAATCAATACCGCCGGAAAGCCCCACCACTGCGCTGGAAAAGCCGCATTTGTGCAGATAATCCTTGATACCGGTAACCAGGGCCATATAAATCGTTTCGATCTCATCCTTGGCCACATATTCGCAGGTTTGGTTTTCACCTGAGGTATCCACCATTTCTTCATGTTCATGGAATGATGGAAAAACCGTTACCGGTTGCCCATTACGGTTGATAAACATACTGCCCCCGTCAAATAAAAGTTCATCATTTCCGCCCACCTGGTTAACATATATAAACGGCAGCTGATGTTTTTGAGCATGGTTTTTCATAATCTGGAAACGGATATTTTCTTTCCCGGCATTAAAAGGCGAAGCCGATATGTTTATCAGCAGGGTGGCCCCCTGCCCGGCCAGAGTATCTATAGGGTCGATCTCATACAATCGTTCCCGGGGCCAGAGTTGGGAATTGTTCCAGGCGTCTTCGCATATGGATATTCCCAGGATCTCGCCTTTAAAACAAATAGGGGCAATGGTTGGAGCAGTTTCAAAATATCTGGTTTCGTCGAAAACATCGTACACGGGCAAAAGTGATTTATATTGTTTGAAAACTAATTCTCCTCTATATATTAAGACTGCCGCATTGTACAGACGCCCTCCCCGGCCGCCGGGCAAAGGAACACCTGTTATGAGCCCGGTGTCCGGATAGCGGGTTGAGATTTGGACCAATTCATCCAGTACTTGCTGACAATTATTGATAAACCAGGGCCGCTCTAAAAAATCACGGGGGGGATATCCGGTAATGTACAGTTCAGACGTTACTACCAGATCAGACCCGTTTTTAAATGCCCGTTCCCAAGCCTCAAGCAGGTGTTCTATATTTCCCGGCAAATCACCTATCACGGGATTAGGCTGCAGCATGGTTATCTTCATACACAAAACCCTCCTTAACTAGAAAATAGACACTGAAGTTCTTAATACCCCAAACCCAGCATAACCAGACTCTTGACCAGCCATGAAGACGGTTCTTATGCCTGTTTTTTAGAAAATGCTGTGACTACGGAGGCCGGCGGTGAGGCATGGCCCGTTTACTCCATGCTACGGCAGTGGAAACACCAGCGGCTCATTGCGCGGCTGATGGGGTACGCTCCTATTCACATCCGTGTTCAAAGTCGCGCGAGCAGCATCCGTGCTGCTCGACCCCATCCCCCACTCAATTTCGCCGGGTGTTTCTCACCGCCTCCGCAAGTCATGCCCAGGCTATACCTCACCGCCTGGGGCGAGTTTTATAGCGAAGGCTTTTATCTGATTAAAATAGCATAAAACTTGAATATATATTGTTATACTGCTATATTCATTATACATAGGATACTAAAATTCCACATAGTAAAATTGCTTTTCATTTATTATCACCTTTCTTAACGAGGAGGTGGCAATGATTAATCTTAAAATATCCAGTGGTTTGCCTGGTTTGGACGACATTATCGATTATCTCCGGCCTGGGGATAATGTGGTATGGCAGGTTGACCGCATCGAAGATTACCAGTATTTTGCCGACCCCTTTGTAAATGGGGCGCTTCAGGCCGGCCAAAAAGTTATATATTTCAGATTCGG
>DHSK01000184.1 GCA_002408445.1 Syntrophomonas sp. UBA5288 | reverse complement strand
CCCTCCTTACGTTGACAAGGCAAACTTTATACTCTGGAGTTCCTGCTCCAGGGTCCAGGGAAGCCATTGTCAAATGATTAGTACTGGGGCCGGGACTTAAGCTGGCAAAGCCCCAACTCCATGGCATGCCGATGGTTTCTGTATCTTTTCCGTTTACTTTGTAAGTTTGGAGACGATCTGTAACTAAAGCATGTACCGTTACCTTACCGCGGGCAGATGATACTTCAACTGTATCTCCGTCTTTTATCCCCAGTTTGCTACCCAGGTTTTTGCTTATTTCCGCAAAAGGTTCGGGCATGATTTCATTCAGGTAGGGGATATTGCGGGTAATTCCACCGGCGCAGAAGTGTTCGGTAACACCATAGGTGGTAAGCACGTAGGGATATTCCTCAGCTGAACCAATTTTAGTGGAAATAACCGGCGCCATAGGACTCTTATCTACCTTGGGATGCAGTATATTTTTGGTCGGGCTTTCGGTAGGCTCGTAGAATTCCGGCAGCGGTCCATCCACCAACATTCCGGCCGGACGAGTCGGAATAGCCGGTTTGCCGTCTGCCGGAGCAGTAACCGGAACTCCGCTGGTATAGGTAGCGGCGAATAGGCGGCCTACGCCTTCCGGGTTCATGCGGAAAGCCATCTTACCTTCCGGAGTATCAGGCCCTTTCTTTTTATCGGGCACATCAGGACCATCATTTCCGGTCCATTCACCTTTAGCGGCATCCCACCAGATCAGGGCGTGTTCGGGGTCAAGCGGTTGTCCCTTTTCATCACAGGAAGCCCGGTTATAAAGAACACGAATATTGGCCGGCCAGGAATAAGCAAAGTCCCGATTCAAGGCCAGACCGGTTTTATCCTTCTGACCCCGGCGGGCGGCCAGGTTTCCTTTTCCGGTTACGCCGGCATAGATCCAGCAGCCGGTGGAGACAGTCCCCAGCGGTGCATTCAGATAATCACCCAATACCGAAAGAAGCTGGCCGTTAGTCTCATTATAACCATTGAGTTCATGCAGCACTTTCAGCGCACTGGCCGGATGACCATAGTTCCAGCGAGCCTTCAGAATCGGCGCATCTTTAGGGTCGGTGCTTCCGGCATACAGCTTCTGTAAATCCTTGAAGATCTCATCTATAATATCGAGATCAGGTTTGCAGTCATTAAGGGGCTTAAGAGCCTCCTCTTTCCACTGGATCAGACGGGAAGAGTTGGTCATGGTACCGGCTTTTTCATATACGAAAGCGGCCGGCAGGAAGATGACTTCGGTCTGGATCTTTTTGGGGTCTGCTCCCGGTCTGCGCCAGAACTGAGCTGTCTCAGTCTCGAATATGTCAACATCAACGAACATTTCCAGTTTATCATAGGCCGGTCCTACCATCGAACAGTCAGGTATGGAGATCAGCGAGTTGGAGCCAACGCTGAAGACCATTTTAAATTGTTCGCCCATCTTTGCATACATCTTTACAAAATTAGGCATATTGTTGGGATCAGTCTTGGGTATCCACTCGTAACCATAGTCATTGGCCTCGGTGGCATTTTCACCGAACCAGGCTTTGAGCAAGGCCACCATCGGTCTGTGATTGGCAGATCCATATTTGACCGCATAATCCCGCAAGGTCTTTTGGGCGTTGGAGGGATTGGATATATATCCGGGCAGTTGACCGATAAGGTTGGCCATATCGGTAGATCCCTGTACATTAGGCTCGCCCCGCAGTGCCTGGATACTACCGCCCGCCTTGCCGATGTTGCCTAACAGCAACTGAATGACCGCATAACAGCGAATACCCTGTACTGCGGTGGTATGCTGGGTCATGCCTAAAGCATAGAGGAAACTTCCCGGTTTATTATTAATAAGGGTATCGGCTATTTCCTTGATTTTAGCAGCAGGAATTCCGGAGATATTTTCTGCTACCTCCATGGTATATCTGGAATAGTGTTTTTTAATTATGGAGAACACGGTGTCCGGCTCATCCAGGCTGGCAGCTATTACCGGTTTATTTTCGGCATTGAGCTGGTAGGCCCAGCTGGCTGTGTCATATTTTTTCTTCTCAGTATCAAAACCAGAGAACAGACCATCTTCAAACTTGTATTCCGGATTAACCTTATAGTAGGCATTGGTAAAAGCCTTTAGATAATAGTCATCATAAAGTTTATTCTCACAAATGTAATTAATAATTGCACCTAAATAAGCGATATCGGTGCCGGGCCGGATTTGCGCGAAGATATCTGCCGCCGAAGCCGTGCGCGTAAAGCGGGGGTCGACAACAATAACTTTGGCGCCTTTAGCCCGGGCGCGATTAATCCATCTCATAGCGACGGGATGATTTTCGGCACAGTTGCTGCCGGCAATCACAAAACACCCGGTATTTGACATGTCTTCCCAGGAGTTGGTCATTGCGCCGCGGCCAAATGAAGGTGACAGACTTGCCACCGTGGGCGCGTGTCAGATACGGGCCTGGTGTTCGTGATAAGGTGTACCTATCAAGCGCGCAAACTTTGTAAGCAAATATGATTCTTCATTATCAATCTCAGCCGAACCCAAGACGGCAATTCCTTCTGCCCGGTTTACGGTAACCGTGGATTTTTCTCCGGTTTTGGCATTGGTTACTGTTTCAGTGCTTACCCAGGTTTTGTCACGGATCTCTTTGGTTTTCTTGGCAATACGCTCAATAGCGTCTTCCCAGGTAATCGATTCCCACTTGTCAGATCCTGGAGCGCGATATAGAGGGGTTTTCGGGCGATCCTTGGAATAGGCTACCTGTTCGAGGCTGGATGCTTTGGAACAGAGGGTTCCTTCATTGACAGCACTATCCGGATCTCCTTCGAGGTGGATCAATTTTCCGTCTTTAATATGTAAGAGCAGACTGCATCCACCTGAACAGAAATGGCATATGCTGGGTATCTTGGTACATCCTTCGATCTTCAAGGCGTACCCTTGGGCTTTCGCTACTGCAGGGTCAAGTCCTAAGCCGGATGCAAAGGTGGCAATAGTCAGACCTGAAAGCTTTAGAAAACCACGACGAGTTACATACATCTCATCTCTTCCTTCCCTAATATTTTATGGTTTCTTACAAAATACTCTAGTTTTCACCGTATCGGCGCTAAACGGGACAGTAAAAACTTGAGCGGAGGAAAAGGGCATAAAAAAAAACCATTACCAAAAATCATGCCCAATACTATCCTGGCGATATCACCAGGATTTTTCAGGCTCCTTTCCAATAATGGGAGGCTCATCCGTTTCCAGATAAACCCAGTGGCTAAACTATCGTGGCTTTTGCTGTAGATAGAAAAGCTCGGAGCTATCAATCTATACAGACATTCAACAATCCAGAGGATGAAGAGCTAAAACTATGTCACCTCCCAAATCAACCATTTCTCCCCTGAAGTGTCAGCATTCCCCTTTGTACCCTTAAGATATCACAATATTTAATGATTGTCATTAATAATTTGGATGTTACCGATGCGGTATAACCGAAAAAACTTTCTATATGAGTAATTCAAAATGTAATAAAGGAAAGCGTATATCTGGAAGAAGGTATTTGAAACGAAATATATTTTACTTAATCGCAAATTGCACAATTAATGTTGCAGCCCAAGCCTGGTTCTTATTATTCAGGAAGAATTTCTGACATTAAATCATATAAAAAAATATAATAACATAAATAAAAAAAGGGAATACAGCAGGCTGTGGCGAAGTTAAAATTCGGCGAGGTTGGGTTGGTCTGAAGGCGCAAACTCAGAAAGTGATAACAGGCCGTATAATAATATGCACCCAGGGGGAACTGGAACCGGGGCCTGTTAAATATCGCGGCAATATCAATACAGGGGGGTGAGAAGGTGCTATTAAGTTCAGGGTTCAGGCAAACAAAAAGCTGGTTATTGTGAGTAAATAAATATGAACCGGTGGTTCACAGAACTTCTTTATTCAGTGGGAAACTTGAAGAACTAATGCTTATTGGGCCTGTCTCAACCCACCATTTGGGGGGCGTTGGCTGATTTGCCAATCTTCCCCATATATAACTGAACTATCGATGCAAACGCATTCATCTGGCCTTGCCTCACTTATCTTCATCAATATCGCCACTGAAAAAGCCTCCTTTGTCTTGCCCAAAAACTTATTAGCATAAAAATCAAATATATTCCGCAAGCTTAACTTCCAAGTCGCATCACCTAAAGCTGGGACTAGGTCTGCACATTAGCTGAAACCTGATAAAAGAGTAGCCAAGCGAGTACCTCTTTCAGTATTATTAGGCATTTAGGGTCGTTTACATAATACTGGATTTAGGGTTTCGATTTTATATTTTAAAGCCTGTTTCTTAATGCATATCACTTTGTTTTTGGCTGCTGGGAAAGTTGAGTCATCCCATCCCTTGATGGGTTGTATGATCGAGACAAGTTAATAGCTCCGAGCTTTCTATCTACCGCAAAAGCCACGATAGTTTAGCCACTGGGTTTATCTGGAAACGGATGAGCCTCCCATTGTTGGAAAGGAGCCTGAAAAATTTTGGCGATTTGGTTATGTTATACTGCCAAGATTGTATTGGGCATAATTTTTGGTAATGGTTTTTTTTATGCCCTTTTCCTCCGCTCCAGTTTTTTACTATCCTGCTTAGTGCCAATACGGTGAAAACTAGAGTATTTTCTAAGAAAAAATAAAATATTAAGGAAGGAAGAGATGAGATGTATGTAACTCGTCGTGGTTTTCTAAAGCTTTCAGGTCTGACTGTTGCCACCTTTGCATCCGGCTTAGGATTTGACCCTGCAGTAGCGAAAGCCCAAGGGTACGCCTTGAAGATTGAAGGATGCACCAAGATACCCAGCATATGCCATTTCTGTTCAGGTGGATGCAGTTTGCTCTTGCATATTAAAGACGGAAAATTGATCCACCTCGAAGGAGATCCGGATTGTCCGATTAATGAAGGAGCGCTTTGTCCAAAAGCAGCAGGCCTGGCACAAGTAGCCTATTCTCCAGAGCGTCCCCAAAATCCGAAGTACCGTGCTCCTGGAGCTGATCAATGGCAGGATATTTCCTGGGAAGAGGCTATCGAGCGGATAGCCGAGAAAACTAAAGAGATACGTGAAAAAACCTTCAAGAAAACTGAAGAGAGAACCAACGCAGCCGGCGCAAAAGAAACGGTGGCGGTAAACCGCACAGACGGAATTGCTATTATGGGCGGGGCCGAAATTGACAATGAAGAGTCCTACCTGCTGGCTAAATTTGGTCGCTTGTTGGGAACAACCTTTCATGAAAACCAGACCCGTATCTGCCATGGTTCCACGGTGTCGGCTTTGGCACCTTCATTTGGACGCGGCGCCATGACCAATTCATATCAGGATATGCAGAATGCCGAGTGCTTTTTGATTGGCGGCAGCAATTGTGCTGAAGCTCATCCCGTCTCAATGAAATGGATCAATCGCGCCAGAACGAAAGGCGCCAAAGTTATTGTGGTCGATCCGCGCTTTACGCGTACCGCCGCCCAGGCGGATATCTTCGCCCAGATCCGTCCCGGAACCGATGTTGCCTATTTGGGTGCTATTATTAATTACATTATTGAGAACAAGCAATATGATGAATATTATATTGAGAATTTCACCAATGCATACTTGAAGGTTAGCAAGGACTTCAAGTTTGAAGCTGGACTTTTCTCCGGTTATGATGCGGAGAAGAAAAAATATGACTTTAAAAGCTGGTCATACCAGCTGGATGCTGAGAATAAACCGCTAAAAGCTGCTAACCTGGATGACCCGGATTGCGTGTTCCAAAAAATCAAAGCTCACTATTCCAGATATACGCTTGAAGTGGCAGAAAATATCTCCGGGATACCTGCTGCCAAAATCAAGGAAATTGCAGAGACCCTCTGTGCCAAAAGACCTTGCAGCGTAGTCTATGCTTTGGGGATGACTCAGCACTCCACCGGTGTACAGGGTATCCGCTCTTATGCGGTTATGCAGTTGCTCCTGGGCAATATCGGCAAGGCCGGCGGGGCCATCAATGCGTTGCGCGGCGAACCCAATGTGCAGGGTTCAACCGACATGGCCAACCTGATCGATAATCTGCCGGGATATATACCGCAGCCCACCAGTTCCGAATCAACCCTGCTGGAATTTTCGACCAAGCATGGAACGGCGCAGCAGAGACCCATAATAGCGTTGCTCAAAGCCTGGTTTGGGGAGAATGCCACCGCTGAAAACGATTATTGCTATGACTTCTTACCCAAGAATAATCCGGCCAACATGCCGACCTATTCCCAGATGTTTCCCAAGATGGGCGAACAATTCAAGATGGCTTTCAATATTGGAACCGATGTGCTGATTTCCCAGCCGGACTGCAGCATAGTGGGAGAAGGCCTGGATCGTCTGGAAATGCTGGTCAATGCGGACATATTCGAGAATGAGACCGCCCTGTTCTGGAAAAGACCCGGCGTAAACCCCAAAGATATCCAAACCGAAGTCTTCATGCTGCCAGCGGCCTTTGTTTATGAAAAGGCCGGTACCATGGCCAACTCCGGGCGTTATGTGCAGTGGAAGGAAGCTGCGCTGAAGCCGCCTAATCAAGCTAAACCGGATCTGGATATAATTGATTTGATATTCAAAAAGGTTCGCGAACTTTATGCCGGCAGCAACGATCCCAAAGATGCGCCGATTCTGAAAGCCAACTGGAACTATGATCATAATCATGAAGCCAGCGCATTAAAGGTTTTGCAGGAACTCAGCGGTTATGATGTGACCACCGGCCAGCTTATTCCCACCGTACGCGACTACCTGAAGGCACCGATTGGCACCGTTTCCACCGGTTGCTGGGTATATGCCGGTTGTACCGGAAAAGGCAACCTCTGCGCCCGCCGGGATAATTCCGATCCGTCAGGTCTGGCCCTGTTCCGCAACTGGAGTTTTGCCTGGCCGGGCAATATCCGCGTTCTCTATAACCGGGCCTCCTGCGATGCCGACGGACAGCCTCTTGATCCCAAACGCAGACTGATCTGGTGGGATGCCGCCGCAGGTGTCTGGACCGGGCATGACGGGGCCGATGTGGTAGATCTTAACAAAGGGCCGGATACTCCGGAAGGGAAGCTTGCTTTCCGTATGAATCCAGAGGGTATAGGACGTTTATTCACCGCCAACTATACCAGCGGCATGCCTGTCGCTGGAAAGGGTATTCCGACTCGGATGGCGGCACAATGCAAGGATGGGCCAATGACGGAAATGTATGAACCGACCGAAAGTCCGACCGATAATATATTACATCCCAAGGTCTCGAAAAGTCCATGTGCGCCGGTTAACTCCACCAAGATTGGCGATCCCAAGGATTATCCCTATGTGCTTACCACCTATGGCGTGGTCGAACACTTCTGTTCCGGTACCATTACCCGGAACATGCCCTGGCTGAATGAAATCATGCCCGAACCTTTTGCGGAAATAAGCAAAAACCTGGGTAGCAAACTGGGGATAAAAGACGGGGATACAGTTGAAGTATCATCTGCCCGCGGTAAGGTAACGGTACATGCTTTAGTGACAGATCGTCTCCAAACTTACAAAGTAAACGGAAAAGATACAGAAACCATCGGCATGCCATGGAGCTGGGGCTTTGCCAGCCTAAGTCCCGGCCCCAGTACTAACGTTGTAACCATGAATTCCCAGGATCCTACCTCAGGGACTGCGGAATATAAATGTTGCCTTGTCAACGTAAGGAGGG
>DHSK01000114.1:3820-6752 GCA_002408445.1 Syntrophomonas sp. UBA5288 | reverse complement strand
AATAAATTAATAACTCAGCGTTTGGAGGTTTACCGCTATAAGGATTTTATAAAGGCTGATCTGCAAAAAAGGATGGGAACAAACCGTAAAGCGGAAAATGGGCTGGGTGATCCCCGTCCCTGGTATGAAAAGGAAGGGTTAAAGAAGCTTTTGGATACTCCGGACTACCATAATGCCTTTGCGGTCAAACCTTTTGATATGAGCAGCCGTAATCCGCAGATCTATTTTCTGAATAAGATTATCGAACATCAACGCCATAAAGAAACCCTTGTATTTATGGCGGCGGTGAACCCGGAACTCATGCCGCAAGTTAATCAGCCGGGTTATCAAGCCAATTTGCAGGCGGTCCGGAACTATTTTGCCGCTCACTCGGTAAGATATATCGATTTTCACGGCAGCATTGACCAACGCAGGTTCAGTGATCATGTCCATCTCATTGGCCCGGGCTATTCCTTGGTGGCCCGCCGTCTGGGAGAAGATTTTTCGGCAGGAGAAAAACAATTATGATGCTTTTTCAGACCCCGGAGTTTATGTTTTGTCTGATAATACTACTCGCTATATACTATTTCCTGCCACGTGGCCGGATGATTTTGTTGGCGGTAGCCGATCTGGCTTTTTATGCTTTGGCCGGGCTGGGACCGGCAGCGCTCTTTGTCGGTATAACTATGGCCAATTATTATTTAGCTCAAGGGCTTACCGGACCTCGCAAAAGGCTTTTATTATGGGCCGGCATTATTCTTAATGTCGGCAATCTGGTCTTTTTCAAGTATACCCTCTTTTTGGTCGGCATTATGGAAAAGGTCCTGCAGGTTCCGCTGCTTCCCCAATTACCCTTTGCCGCCAAACTGATTTTACCGGTGGGTATATCTTTTTATACCTTTCAGTTTATTTCTTATCTGGTGGATGTATATCAGAAAAAAATACCTCCCAGTCAAAATCTGATGGTATTCTGGCTGTTTGGATCATTTTTTCCCCATGTTATTTCCGGGCCTATTATGCGGGGCGGCGAATTAATCCCCCAGCTGGAACGGATCGAAAAGCAGGATATAGTCATGCATTTCCGCCTGGGGTTGAGTTATCTGGCCCTGGGATTATTTAAAAAGGTTCTGATTGCTGATAACATAGCTGTCTATGCCAATAATTTTTTTGCCGTCAGTAATTCTCTGGGCACAATTGAGACCTGGATCGCGGCCTATCTTTATACCTTCCAGCTCTATTTTGATTTTTCCGCTTATAGCGAAATGGCGATGGGTATCGCCTATCTCTTTGGCATTAAGCTCAACCTGAACTTTAACACCCCTTACCTCAGCGCCAATGCGACCGAGTTCTGGAAACGCTGGCATATCACTCTGTCCACTTGGATCAGGGATTATCTGTATATTCCCCTGGGTGGCTCCAGAAAGGGCGAACTGCGCAAATATCTCAATCTATTTCTGGCTATGAGTATATCCGGGCTCTGGCACGGCGCAGCCTTTACCTTCATTGTCTGGGGAATGTATCATGGTCTCCTGCTTATCAGCCATAATATATACCGCAAATTAAAAGCCCGACTGGACCGGGTCAGATTTTTCGAAACCGCGGCTTATCGGGCCATCACTATATTTGTTTTCTTCCATCTTACCTGCATCGGCTGGGTCTTTTTCCGGGCCTCCAGTCTGGATCAGGCCCTGCATATGATATACCGTATGCTAATACCGTATCAGCTTAGTTTTACCGCCTTCAACGGCAAGTTTATCTTGCTCGCTATGGGACTCTATCTCATGCACATGTTGGAAAACTGGCTGCGTTCGCATGCCGGGCCACTGGGAGATATATGGCAGCGTTCGGTGCCGGCTTCGTTGCGGGCCCTGGCTTATACTGCCTTTATTCTGGCTTTAATACTTTTTTCCCAGGGTCAGACCAACAATTTCATCTACTTTAAGTTTTAATGGGCCTATTATTTCTTTATTCCGTAATATAAACTATGGCTACCGTACCCGGGCCTACATGCAATCCTATGACCGGGCCCAAGGGTAAAGAGGAAACCGCCCGGTTATATTGCCGGCTAAGTTTATCCACCAGTTCCTGGCCTTGTTTTTCGTCATGAATATGATGGACCAAAAGATGTTTTATTCCATATTTTTTAGCGTCTTCTTCCAGGATGCTCAGCATACGTTTAACCGCCCTGGCCGTGCCACGCACCCGGTCATATACATCGGTCATACCGTCATTAACATATAATATGGGGCGAATATGCAGGAAGGAGCCAATGATAGCCGCCGCACCACCTATCCTTCCCCCTTTAATAAGGTATTTCAGGGAAGCCGGTACAAAATAAAAGTGGACCTTGGACCTGATATGTTCGGCAATTCTTATTACTTCGGCTAAGTTCTTACCGTTCTGAGCGGCTTGGGCGGCTTCAATCACCTGTAATCCCATCGCCATGGAATTAGTTTTCGAGTCAAGTATTTCAATGCTGGCCTGCGGGAAGTTCTCCATTATCAGCTTTTTGGCACTTAAAGCGGAATCATAGGTGCCGCTCATTTTAGATGATATAAAAATACCCAAGACCTCATCACCCCGGCTGACAATTTTCTCAAAGGTATTATATATATCACCCGGAGTAGGTTGAGAAGAAGTAGGGATGATCCCTTCTTGTTCAATTTTTTTATAAAAGTAATCATAGGAAACCGTGGTTTCATCAAATGATTCATCCGGAAAATGAACACTCAGGTGCGCAATTTGAATATCAAGTTCCTTTTGGGTGGCCTGGTCTATATAAGAAGTGCTGTCGGTAACTAGCTTTACAGCCATTATAACATCCCCCTGTTCCTATTCTTCTCTCCGGCTATCTACCGGACTCGGGCTGCCTATACTAACCAATTCCAAAAAAACCATTCGTCATTGTTATGAATAAGTGCTGGTTTGTCATCCTGAGTGCAACGAAGGATCT
>DHSK01000114.1:0-3565 GCA_002408445.1 Syntrophomonas sp. UBA5288 | reverse complement strand
GGAAAAAGTTAATTATGCAAAATGCTCTATTTACAGATTCCAGCATAAAAACACAAATTCTTTTATATTTTAGGGGAAAATCACCTGAAGTGCAAAAGAAAATGTATAAATTGTACCCGGAAGGATGAGCACCGGAATTAAAGCGGGGACATACCTTCCTTCAGGTCGGTAGCCTGGACCCGGGAAGAAATGCCCCCCCCTCTTGGCAGTTTTTGATCTTTATATATCAGGACGTAAGATAATAGCTTTTCTTAGATAGACCGGTTTTATGTCTTTTTCCTTTTCGGTATTAATAGTAACCAGAACGCGTATGCAAAGCGGCAGAGCACCCTCCACTTCCATTTCCTGAAAGCAGAGTAAAGGTACCTTGTCCCATCCTAAATCGCGCGCAGCTTGAGCGGGGTATATGGATTTTATATCCCTGGTGGCAGTAAATAGTATGCTTGTTATATCATCTACTGCAAAATCGTTTTGGGCCTGTATAGTTTTGAGCAATAGCGTGGTTGCCTCCAGTATGCCGGAAGCATTATCTTCATCAACGGTTATGGCTCCCCTTATTCCGCGTGATACCATACTTGAATTTACCTTCCTGACTATACCGCGCGATGTCCGAGCCCGATCGCTACTTCATCCAGATGCAGCAGGCCTATACCCATGAAGATCGCTACACTGACGTGGTCATTATAGCGTGCCACTCCGATTTTGCCGCCCACGTTTAAGCCCAGGGCTTTGGGCATTATCTGAGCAATGGCTTCACGGGCGGCACCGGCTACCGCTCCTTCTTCCGGATGGGTTTCTTTGATTACACCCTCGCGTTTGGCTGCAACTACCGCGCGTTCCACAATTTTACCGACTGAGCTTATGAACTCGCCGCCATAATCGACTGCTACTGCTTTTACGTTATAATGTTCCAGCAAATCCTTTTTAAACTGACCTTCCTCAGCCCTGCTATTGGATAGTGCCATTTTGATAGCTGAGGTTGCCACTATTTTGCTCCCCACTTCCAATTAAATCCCACCTTTAAGTTCGTTCTCTACATATTATTCTACTATAATTTTGCCTATCATGGTCAGCCCTTGATGGGAAGTCCATGTTTGCCCTTTGCGGGGAAAGGCAACATTGTCTGACAAGCTGGTAACTTTGAATTCGACGGGGAAGTTATAATGGGTGGTATCTACTTCCAATACATCCCCGGCTTTTAATTTTAGCCGTATTTCGCGCTCATTAAAAGTAGTTTTTTCTTTACCGTTAACCATTAGCACAGCCCGGGGCAGAGACGAATACTTATCAACCGACAGCACAATTACCGCATCGGGGGAAACTGCTTCAGGTGCGGGTGATTTATCATGCTGCACGGCATTAACCGGGTATTTAAGGCTTTCACCTTCCAAGCGTTCACTCCAGCTTAAATACATCCGGAACTGGTCCTGGGTCATTACCGCCTGGACCGTAATCATTAGTACGAATCCGATGATAACCAGCCGGATTATATAGCGTTCCATCATCTCCACGAAGTTTTTCATGGCATCACTCCTTGAAGGGTTTCGTATCTCTCCTCTATCTTATGCCCCTCCAGGATAGATTATCCATTAATTCACGGCATTTGCTGCACAAACATGCTTTCGCCGCTCATATAGGCGGTAAAAGAAAAACCTTTTACGCCTGCAGTAATCACCGCGTAAAAGGTCCTTTCTAATCATTTATATTGCTACCAGTTATTTCTGGCATATTCAACCCCGGCCAGGAATGCCTCCCGGTTCTTTTCTATAATGGATGGCTTTTTGCCTTCGAAAATATCGTTAAAATGGGCCAGTGCCTCTTCAATGGAGACTATCCCCGTTTTTTCCAGATAGGCTCCCAGGAGTATCATGTTAGCCCCCCGGGGATTGTTCATTTCTTCTGCAAGACTGTTTACCGGCAATTGCAGCAGCCGCAAGTCTTGCCGGCGCGGTTTACGATCCACCAGTGACGAATTAATTAACATGACGCCGTTGGTTTTAACCTTCTCTTCAAACCGGTCCAGGGAGGGACGATTCATTATTACCGCCATGGCAGGATTCTCGGTCAAGGGTGAACATATTTCTTCATCCGCAATGGTAACCAGACAATTAGCGGTACCGCCCCGCATTTCCGCACCATAGGAAGGCAGCCAGGAAACATTTTTGCCGGTTCCCAGGGCGGCATAGGCTAAAAATTTGGCCATAGCCAGAACCCCCTGGCCGCCGAATCCAGCGAAAAGAACCTGAACTTCAGCCATATTATTCTACCTCCCTTACCTTGAACTCACCCAGTGGATAATAAGGTATCATATTTTCATCCATCCAGTTTAAAGCCTCCAAGGGGCTCAGGCCCCAGTTGGTAGGACAGGTTGACAATACTTCCACCATGGAAAAGCCCAGGCCATTCATCTGAGTGGTTAAGGCCTTTTTTATAGCCTTTTTGGTTTTGGTTACATTAACCGGGTCATTTACCGCAGTACGGCAGATATAGGCCGAGCCTTCATTTTGAGCCAGCAATTCCGCCATTCTTACCGGATACCCGGCCTCTTCTTTCTTTCTCCCATAGGGCGATGTGGTAGTAACCTGTCCCAGCAAAGTGGTAGGTGCCATCTGCCCACCGGTCATGCCGTAAATGGTATTGTTTACGAAGATAACGCTAATGTTTTCCCCGCGCGCTGAAGCATGCACTATTTCCCCCATGCCTATGGAAGCCAGGTCGCCGTCCCCCTGGTAAGTAAAAACGCAGCGGTCCGGCAGCAGTCTTTTGATCCCGGTGGCAATAGCGGGTGCCCTGCCATGTGCCGCTTCCAGCATGTCACAGTTAAAATAATCATAAGCCAATACGGAACACCCTACCGGACATATACCGATGGCATTTTCACGCATTTTCAGTTCGTCCAGGCACTCGGCCACCAGGCGGTGGATTATACCGTGGGTGCAACCCGGGCAGTAATGAAATTTGGCCGTTGTCAGACTTTGCGGTCTTTGTGCTACTGTTTTCATTTTAATCCCTCCCGTTCCGCCAAGAGCATAATTTGTCTGGTTATCTCTTCGGGGCTGGGAATAATCCCGATTCTACCGTAGAGTTCAACCGGCGCTTTACCGTTTACCGCCAGCTTAATATCTTCAATCATTTGTCCCATGCTGATTTCCAGAGAAAGAAATACCCGCGCCTGCTCAGCTGCCTTTTTTATATGTTCAGCTGGAAAGGGCCACAAGGTGACAGGTCTTATAAGTCCTACTTTGATTCCCTGCCGGCGTGCTTCCATGGCGGCCTTGCGTGCAATTCGGGACAATAAGCCAAAGGCTACCAGAACTATATCGGCATCTTCCACCATAAAGGTTTCGGCTCTTTTTTCTTTATTCTTAATCTCTTGATATTTGCAGAACAGGTGACGGTTACGTTCTTCCAGATAATCGGGCGACAGGTGCAAAGTATTTACAATATTGGGTTTTCTTCCTTTGCATCCGGTAATAGCCCATGGTTTTTCAAAGGCAGGAACTACCTCCGGTCTTATCTCTACCGGTTCCATCATTTGACCCAGAGTACCTTCAGCCATCACCAG
>DHSK01000179.1 GCA_002408445.1 Syntrophomonas sp. UBA5288 | reverse complement strand
GATGTACTGACCGTCGCTTAAAGGATGAACCAGCTCGAATAATTCCATAAGGCGGGCAAAAGGCCCTTGCCAGCCGATGGCAGACAAATACTCCGTTACCTGTTCCCGGGTTAATTCCGCGGTAAATATTCTCACCCGGTCATTATTTCTGGCCAGCATGACGCCCACCTGAAACAACCCCGCCTCAGGGGGTAACTGATTAGTAACCCCCTGCAGGTTGGGCCATAGTAATTCCAGCTGTTCCATGTCCATTAACTGCTTGAGGGCATTAAACAAAAGCTGCTCCTGCACCTCAGTACCCTTTTTTATCTGACTGGCATTAAAGAAAAAACAGGGCTGCGGAATTGGTTTTTCATATTCGCCATAATCCATCTCAAACCAAATATCCCCAATAGTGGAGGGCCAGAAATTCACAAAGTCGGCGATCTTCCTCCAGATCCCCTCCACAGCCAGGGTGGAAAAGTTGTTTTTCAAACCGCTTGTTAAACAAGTCTTCTCTTGCGTCAACACACGAAAGGAAAAATCCACCTCGGCTGCTTCGGTATTCAGATGAGTCTCCATTATGTATTCACTGGCGGCAAAATCGCTGAATAACGCAGCTGTTTGATATATTTGGCGGTAGGTTGCTTCAGAAACTATTTCCGGCGGTAAATTACCGGCAACGCTGTTGAGATAATTTTTAATATTACCGTTCAATACAAACACCAACTATCCCACTAATTGCTGATATAAAGCTTCACTTTGCGCTCTAAACTGCTCCGACTTCTTGCGTCCCTCTTCAATTACAGAAATGGCTTCGCTCTTCTGCCCAGTTTCGGACAATATGACCGCCAGGTCGAAATAGGGGTCCATAAATGCTTCATCCGTCAGAGACACGGCTTTTCGTAATAGTTCTATTCCTTCTTCTGACCTACCTAGGCGGGAGAGACAAATACCCTTCCCTTTGAGAGCATAAACATCGTTGGGCTCCCTTGCAAGCACCTTTTCATTGGCTTCCAGTGCTGCCTGATAATTACCCAGCCTGAAACTGACGTAGCCATAAAGACTTAACAAATCAATATCACTGGCTGCACCGTTCCTCTGCATGGCAACATTGAGAGCCGATTCTGCCAGCTGCCAATAGCCCTTTTGAGCATATTTACGGCCCATGGCTATTAGCTCGCCGACCGGCTGCTTCTGTTCAAACATCTTCATTCTTACTTTATTGGCATGGTTATAGGAACAATACCGATTTTCAGCATATACACTGCCTCCCAGGGTAAGCTTTGAATTGGCGCACCCGCCCAGGCACCTGTCCCCGAACCGGCATTTCTGGCAGAAACCTCCCAGGTTCTCTTTCTTCAGGTTCCGGTTCCAACTGAAGTTATTCTGGTCTTCCCATATTTCTTTTAAGGGGGTATTTCTTACATTGCCCTCGATAAATTGTTTATCCCTTATGGAAGTGCAACCTAAGATATCACCGTTATGCAGTATACCAAAGCTGTATTTTCCCGCCGTACAGCCCTGCCAGGAGTATGCGCCGCCGTATTGTTTCTTACTTAGTTCCATTTCTTTCAGGTTATAATAGCCGAAACAGTCTGCCAGCATTACATTTATAGATGACTCTTCCATGCACTGGTGAGCCAAATCGATTACAGTATCAATATCAGCAGGTTCGATTACCATGCCGTGGTGGTCAGCCATATTTCCCATGGGTAATCCCATCTGAACCTGCCAACCCCTGACACCCTGCCTCACCAGTTCCTGTTTAAGTTCCATCAACTCGCCCAGGTTCAGCTTGTTTATAGTTGTTATAGCGGTTACGTCAATGTTCCGGCGGCGGCATAACTCGACAGCCTGCATGGTTCTCCGGTATGAACCATCCCTGCGTATGAAGTCGTGGGTGTTGGGCAGGCCATCGATACTGAAGGCAACAGTTCCCACTCCCGAATTAATGGCCTGCTCCAGTGTCTTCTCGTTAAAAAGCCACCCATTGGTAATGATGTTGGGAATCACTCCGTTTTGGGTTAACCTTTCGGCAATTAAATGCCAGTCTTTCCTGGTGGTTGGTTCGCCGCCCGAAAGGGTAATCCACTCAAGTCCAAGTTCCCCTATTTCATCACATAGTTTAAGGGCTTCTGCGGTGGTTAGTTCTTCCGGGAGCGCATCATGGCAGCTGGAACCGCAGTGCTTGCATCTCATGTTGCATCCCATGGTTATTTCCCAGACTGCTGTCAGCGGTTTATTTATCATTATGTTTAACCTTTCCATAAATGGATGTTACGGGATGCTGCTCTTACCGACCGGGCTTCGGTTGGATAGGAGGCCATTGCCAGCCTATACCTCCGCTAGGGGGTCTTACTCCATATGCGCATACCAGGCCAGGCATTGGCCCAACCCCGCCAGCCACATCTTCCAACTGGTCATCGGTCAGTTCATCGGTATTGGCAACAGGAATTATCAGATGCAGCACATTCAAATCTTCGACATGGACTTCAACTTTTGTGTTCTCGGGAAATGTAACTTCAAATTCCTTATTTAGCGCTGCTTTTGGATCATTCAGCAGTGCCAGTCTGAATTCCTCATTTTCACCGGCCTTTTGGGCAATCAACTGGTTAAGCTCAAGAGTAGATAAAACCTTCGTTTCCATAAAAACCTCTCCCATCGTAAATTATCAATCTCTCCTGCATAATTTTACCTCCTCATATTGGAGGATTAAGCCATGAACCATTAATTGCTGACCTGATTCATGGCTTTCACAGTTATTTAGACTCTACCATCTGCCTCTGGTAGCATTGTGTGTAAAGTTGGCAGCAGCAGCAGTTGCGCTAATGACTGCACATGCTGTGGTGACAGCAACTCCACCGGCTACATCTCCAAGGGCTTCATCAGACAGCTCACCATTTTCCCCTTTTTGGGCAAGCTTGACTAGAGCATCTCTTAACGAATTAATCTCTTCCAGGCTGAATTCCAATCCCTCTGTTTTTAAAAAGCCTTGCACCTCTTCTGCGGTTTCCAGATTAAACAGTTTTTCCGCTAAACTTTGGTCAGCCTCAATCTTCGCCTGTAATTGAGCAAATTTTTCTTCCATTATGTATTCTCCCTTCCATTTTTGACCTTTTTATTTCATACTACCATCTTGATCTAACGGCTTGATCGGTCACTGCTCCTGCAACGGAAACCGCACCGGCAATTGCTCCGATAAGAGCTACAATAGCAGTTATGGCAAATCCACCTGCTACATTCTCCAGATCTTCATCGGAAAGTTCATCGCCGGCGTTCTTTTCCAAAGCCCTGACCAGTGCTTGTCTCAGCATATCGATTTCTTCGATGGAAAAATCAAGTCCCTGTTCTTTTAATAAGCTTTGTACATCCTGAGGATTTTCCTGACTTAATAACTTTTCGGCCAAAGTCTTGTCAGCTTCAATCTTGGCCTGTAATTGTGCTAACTTCTGTTCCATAACAACATTCCTTTCGTTTCATAAAATCATCTTATAAATCTGGTAATTGGAAGTGAGCTTTAGCTCCACCACCTCCTCTTGATTAATACATTTCCTGGTCTATGTCATTTGCCGCCAACTTGACCAAATTCGTTTTGGACAGGCGCAAAAGCATTTCATATTTTCCCTGGGGAGCATAAACCTCGTGATGTTCATCAGCAAATTTCTCAACATTCTCGGCGGCATTTTTGATAAGGTATTTCAGTTCTGCAAAGGCTTCCCCGGATATTTCCGAATTCTTCAAATAATTCAGCAACCTTCCCCCGGATCTAAAAGCAGGGAATTTCTCCAGACCCATAAAACAGAGAAACCAATCGGCCCGATACCTGCCGGCAGCGGCAACTATGCCCATATAGTCGGCCATAAATTCATCCAACAAGTGATTCCGGGCTGAGCCCAGAAAGCGGAGCGTGAAATAGTGCGTAGCTTCGTGTTCCCGGCGAATGACCATTGACAACTTGCGCCATTCATCATCCTCCAGTCCCAACACTTCTGCCGGTACCCCGCTATATTCTTTATCGGTTAAGATAAGAAAAGCGTCCTGGTATATTTCCCGGTGGGCTTTCATTTCATTAAAATCAAAATTATCGGAACATTTTTGTTTATATTTAGCCACCCGATCCCAGTTGTTATAACCTTTAATCATGCATGCTCCCATGGAAGCCGGAATATCGACAGGTTCATTGCGATGGGAAAATACCCGCACCAGGGTCTCAAAATCATTGCGGTTGCTCGTTTCTATTACCGGAATGCGGCCGGCCATGGTTTGATAAAGGTAAACCTTTAG
>DHSK01000117.1:14653-18605 GCA_002408445.1 Syntrophomonas sp. UBA5288 | reverse complement strand
GTATGCAAAACAGCAGTTACCAGGATAGCAGCAATAAATACCAGCCCAATGATTTTCATCGCGGCTTTGGTGCCTAACTCTTTCAGCAGCGTGAAAAAGGAAGAAATACAGGGCGTATAAAGCACCAGAAATATGCTGGCAATAATAAACTGATGAGCGGTTAGATTTAACGGCGCCAGCAGCGCAATGGAAACATCTTTCCGGAGAAAGCCCAGCAACATGATCGGAGCAATTTCAGGAGGCAGTCCCAATACCATCTCAACCGGTTTTTTAATCGCATTGGTGATAAATTCGATCACCTTCAAATAATCCAGAACATTCATAATTAAAACGCCGATAGCAATCATGGGAAGTACCTCGGCAAAATATTCAACAATACGTATCCACAATTTGTTAGCCATCAAACTCAGTGAAGGAATTCGGTAAGAAGGAAGTTCGGTGAAAAACTCTACCTCTTCCCCCGGTATAAACCGATTGATCAAGACGGTCGTACCAAAAGCTAAAAGCAAGAGGATGATGAAAATGAAAAGTACGGTTGCTGTGCCATAATGCATACCCATGGAAACAATCATGGCAGTTTGCGGCAGACAGGGCGCACTCATCATAATCAAGGCTGTGGTCAGGATTTTTTCACGCTGATTGTTTAATACCTGGGTGGACAGTAAAGCCGGTACCTTGCACCCCAGGCCCAGCATTACGGGAATGGATGAATACCCGTGCAGTCCCAGTCTATGAAATAAATTATCAAGTACAACCGCCAGTCGGGGCAAATAGCCGAAATCCTCCAGGAAACCGAATACCAGATAAAAGGATAAGAAATATGGAAATACCAGTATCAGGGCAATATACACACCACTCGTGAAAATGCCGAAGGACTCCAGGGGATCGGTACTGTATCCAACCAGGAGACCTTTTATAAATTCTGATGAAATATGACTGGTTAAATCCATAATGAATGGAGCATAAATATTGGTATAGAAGGGATCCAAAAGACCATTGATCAGGCCTTCCCCCATGAAACGAACAATTATCAGAGTTGCCAGCAATACTGCCACGGCAGTCACGATACCGCCAACCGGGTGCAGGGTAAAATCACTAAGTCGTTCAAATGAGGTATGATGCCGGTGTTCCAGCTTTTGTATTTTGCTTACGATGTTACCTATTTGGTTCCAATGATTTTCTGCGTCATATTTCATGCTGCCGATGCGGGCTTTTTGCAGTGATGCAACCAGTTTTTCAATTCCTTCATTATGCAAAGCACTAACAGCTACCACCGGTATTCCCAGAATATTTTCCAGCATGGGAATATCGATTATAATCCCATTATGCACAGTATCATCCCAAAAGTTCAGACATACCACCATCGGTTTTCCCATTTGCAGAAGCTGCAGCGTCAGATTAAGGTTTCTTTCCAGATTGGTAGCATCCACAATGTTGACAATAATATCACTGTTCTCGATTATATTAAGGACTTCTTTACCGGGCTGGGAAAACTGATCCAGGGAATAAATGCCCGGACCATCAACCAATTCATAAATTGTATCTCCATACTTAATCTTACGCGTTTTCGTCTCAACCGTGGTTCCGGCATAATTTGCCGTTACCGTACCGGTTCCGGTTATACGCGAAAAGACAAGGCTTTTGCCTACATTTGGGTTGCCTACCAGCACAACTTTCTTCATCAAGCTACCTCGGTCTCAACAAAATTGCCCTTAATCAATAGGCTCTACCAGGATTTTCTGTGCCATTTCATATCCAATGGCCAGCTGCATTTCGCCTTTTTCAATAACAATGGGGCCTTTCATTAATGAAGCGCTTTTCTTAACAATGATTGTATCCGGCAATATTCCCATAGCTTCAAGTCTATCAATAAATTGATGTTCTCCTTGAACCTTAACCACCCGGGCTGATTTACCGGTCTTAAGCTGGGTCAAATTAACTGAAAAATCCGGTTGGGATGTATCTGTATTGTCTAGTACCTGATCAAAAGCATTATTCTGTTCCTTATTCACTAATTCTCACCTCAAACACTTATTATAATAAAATGATAATCATTATCAATGGATTTTGAAAGAAGAATTTTATTAAGTAATATTCTAATGTAAAATATTCTACAAAATAACTTGATTTTGTAGAAATAAGGGCGGTAAATCTGTAAATTTTAAATACGCGGTTATACTGAAATGATAGCCCATATTCTATAGTTTCTGTTTTAAAGGCGAAAATATTTACGCTGCGGCATGATTACCGACCCAATCTAAATTAATAACCACCGGGTAAGAGAAACCCCGATGGTTATTAGTAAGGGTAAGAGGTTGCCAAGTCCGAAATCGTTTTACCACTCGGGCGGCAGTTTTTTAAGCTGAGCCAGATTAAAAACCGGGCCGTCCAGGCAAATAAATTCACTGCCGATATTGCAGCGGCCGCATTTGCCGATACCGCATTTCATACGCATTTCCAGGGTGGTTATGACCTGTTCGTCGCTATAACCCATTTTCTCTAAGGCTTTTATAACAAATTTTATCATAATGGGAGGTCCGCAGGTTACGGCGATTTTCCCGGCCGGGTCGGGATTGATCTCTTCCAGATAGGAGGGTACGAAACCTACGTGTCCATCCCAGCCTTCCTCGGCATTATCGATGGTGGTAAATACTTCGGTATCTTTTATTTGAGGCCACAGGTCAAACAGTTCTGCTTTGAAGCATAAGTCGGCCGCGCTGCGGCTGCCGTATAGTATTTGAATTTTACCGTAGTCTTCCCGATGTTTGAAGCAATATTTTATAAAGGAGCGTAAGGGGGCCAGACCTATACCTCCGGCGATAAAGAGCATATCTTTGCCTTTGCATTGGTCTACCGGGAAGCCGTTGCCGTAGGGTCCTCTGACTCCCAGTTTCTGACCGATTTCTATGGTGTGGAGTTCATCGGTTAATAGGCCGGTTCTTTTGATGGCGAACTGCAGATATTCATTTTCTTCCTGCCAGGTGCAGGAAAACATGCCTTCACCGACCGGGATATGAGATACCATGGCACACTGGCCCGGTTTGATATCAAAAGGTACGCCGTTTTCATTTTTTACGTAGAAGCTTTTGATATCCGGGGTCTCATCTACAATATCTATTACTTCTACCGTACAGGGAACCAGCGGTTTTTCGCAGTTGCAATTAGGCACCGGTATCCGCCTCCTTAACTTTTTCGATTAGCTTGATAATGCTTATACCGGTAGGACATGCTATTATGCATCTGCCGCAGCCGGTACATAAGGGGGTTCCGTATCTTTCTTGGAAGAACTCCAGTTTGTGCAGGAAGCGGTTGCGGAATCTTTCCGAGACTTTGCCGCGGGGATTGCCTCCTCCTGCTTCCCGGGTATATTCTTCATACATGCAGGAATCGTAGCAGCGGAAACGATATCCTTCATCTCCCCAGGTCTTTACCTGTATGTCGAAGCAATGGCAGGTGGGACAGAGGTAGGTGCAGATGCCGCAGGTCTGACAGGGTTCGGATAGTTGTTCCCAGATCGGATGTTCAAACATTTCTTTTAGTTTTTCCGCTACTCCGTCATATTCTACTTTGAGGGTAAATTCCTGCAGCTCGGGCAGTTTTACTTCTTTTTCTTCCAGCAGTTCGGCTATTTTTTCGGTCAAGGCCTGGCCTTTTTCGGTTTGGGCTTCCCAGGCATAACCTTCTTCACCCAGGTCGCTGATTATGACATCGGCTTCCGGATGGACCGGGTCTACTCCCATGGAGGAGCAGAAACAGGCTTGACCGGGCTGATAGCAGGCCTGGGCTACGGTAGTAAGGTTTTCCCGGCGGGCTTTGTAGAAGTTGTCTTCATAGCCTTTGGTTAGAAAGACCAGATCCAGACAGGCTATGCCCTGCAGATCACAAGCTCTAATGCCAAATACGACTTGGGGTTCTATTGCTTCATAGATTTTATCGATGTCTATTTCCACCC
>DHSK01000117.1:7546-14449 GCA_002408445.1 Syntrophomonas sp. UBA5288 | reverse complement strand
GATACATTTAATTCATCCAGTACCAGGGTATCGGTGGTATTATCGTATGATTGCCAGGTATAGAACCCGGTCTGCGTTCCTTTTTGCAGGGGCACATAAACTTCAGCCTGGTCAGCCATGCGATTAAGGGCTTCTTCTATTTGGTCCTTTTTTAATATTTTCATATTCTTCACCCCCTATATGAAATTATCCGGATCGTTTTCTTGGTACAGGCTAAGAGGTGGTTTTACCCCTTCTTCGTACTTGATACCCGCATCGTAAGGGCCAAAGAATTTATCCACGTCTTTGATCAGTTTGCGGTTGATGAGCATGAGGGGTATATTTACCGGACAAACTCTTTCACATTCTCCGCATTCTATGCATCTGCCTGCCATGTGGGAGGCTCGGACCAGATGATACATCATATTGTCGCTGATGCTGGTTTCGCGTCCTACCCACTGGGGACGCATTTCATCGAAAATGCAGAGACGGCAGTTGCAGGCTACGCAGGCCTGGCGGCAGGCATAGCAGCGGATGCACTTGGACAGTGTATCTTCAAAGAATTTATAGCGTTCATCCGCTGTCATTTGTTCAATGGCATCTACCTGGGCATACCTGGCCTCCTGGGGCCGGGGTGCTTGTTGGTCCCCCAGCAGTTCATCATAGATGACCGGATTGGGATACCGGCAGGTCTGGCATTTGGCAGCCACTTCCGGCTCGGTTTCCACTTTGAATAAACCGGAGTGGTTTTTCATGGCCAGCAGGGGGTCTTTCATACCCGGGCAAGCTACGCCGACGATATAGAGACGGCTGCGCTCGATTTGATTGTCCTGCAGCAGTCTTACTATACCCCGGGAATCGCAGCCTTTTACCACTAATCCGATTTTATCGCTGCTGTCCCGGAATTTTAACAGGCTGTTGGACAGATTATGAATGCAATATTGATCAAATACGATTTTATCTACGTCATCCACGCTACGGGCAAAGTAGGGTTTGCTCTGATATTCATAATCGCCTTTTTCCCAGGCCAGAAAAATATTTACTTCTCCGCTTTGCAGCAGCCGGGCGGCAATTTCTTTTATCTGGTTTTCTATTGCTTTCATCGCATATCCCTCAGCTTTCTGTTTGGTCCCAGTTTGGTTATATCAGCTACCAGGTTTTCCATGGTTTGCTGGAACTTATTGGCTTCCGAACCTGATATCCATGAAGTTTGAAATCTCTCCGGTTCAATGCCCATATATTCAATTAAATTCTTCATAATCATTTGCCGCCGGCGGTTGTAATAGTTGCCGGTACCATAGTGGCAGTCACCCGGGTGTCACCCGGATAGCATTACGCCGTCCGCACCGCGGTTGAGGGCACGCATGACCCAGATGGGATCAAACCGGCCTGAACAGGGAGTACGAATAATACGTACCTGGGCCGGGTATTCAAAATGATTAAACCCGGCCATATCTGCAGCAGCGTAGGTACACCAGTTGCAGGTAAATACTATGATTTTAGGCTTCCATTCCTTCGTTTCAGTTATAGACATATCGCATCCACCTCCGCCGCAATTTGTTCACCGGTAAAGCCCTTAAGATTTAAAGCCATGCTACGGCAGGCCGGTACACAGGCTCCACAGCCCTGGCAAAGTGCGCCGTTGACCTCAACTACACTGCGAGTCCCTTTCTGGCCGGGAAAGGTATAGTCCTTCAGGGATAGGGCTTTGAAAGGACATATGGACAGGCACAATCCACAACCTGAACAACGGGATGGGTCTACTTCCGAGATCATTGGTTCGGTGCTGAGTTCGTCATTGGATAAAAGAGCTCCCACTTTGGCGGCGGTTGCACTGGCCTGGGCTACTGAATCCGGAATGTCTTTCGGCCCCTGGCAGGTTCCGGCCAGGAATACTCCGGCGGTGAAAGTCTCTACCGGCTGAAGTTTGGGATGAGCTTCCTGATACCATCCGTCCTTATCCGTGGAAAAACCGACCGTACGGGCTAATCCTTCTGCTGTAGCGGTAGGCACCATAGCAGTGGCCAATACCACCATATCCACTTCAACTTCCAGCGGTCTGCCGATAAGGGTGTCTTCAGTTTTGAGTATAAGCTTATCTCCCCGCTGGTAAATCTTACTTACTCTGCCCCGGATATATTTGGCTCCTGCCTGTAAAGAGCGTTGGTAAAATTCTTCATAGTTCTTGCCGGCGGTGCGCACATCCATATAAAAGACAAAAGCTTCACTATCCTCTACTTTGGTTTTAAATTGATAGGCATGCTTGGCCGTGTACATACAACAGGCCCGGGAACAGTAACTTCTGCCTTTGGTATCATCACGGGAACCTATACACTTGATAAAGGCAATTTTCTTGGGTTCCTTGCCGTCGGAGGGACGCTGGATATGTCCACCGGTAGGGCCGCCCGCATTGACCAGACGCTCAAAATGCAGGGAAGTAATTACATCCGGGTACTTGCCATATCCATATTCGCCATAAACTTCTTCCCATTTAAACAGATCGTAGCCGGTGGCCATAACTATGGCTCCAACTTCCAGATCTATATATTCATCCTTTTCATTAAACCGGATAGACTTGGTAGGACATATTTTTTCACAGACTCCGCACTTGTCTTTGGTTAATTTCAAACAGTGTTCGGCATCAATACGTGGTTTGCTGGGTACAGCCTGGGGGAATTCCTTATAAATAGCGGTACGGTTGCTCATACCCAGGTCAAACTCGTTGGCAACTTTTTTAGTAGGACATTTTTCAATACAGGTTCCGCACCCGGTGCATAAACTCCAGTCGACATACTTGGGTTTCTTGTGTATGGTGACGGTAAAGTTTCCTACATAGCCGGATACTTTTACTACTTCGGCATAAGTTACTATTTCGATATTGGGGTGCTGGGCTACCGCCACCATTTTGGGGGAACAGATGCAGGCAGAGCAGTCCATGGTGGGGAAGGTTTTGTCTAATTGGGCCATCTTGCCACCGATAGACAAATCCTTTTCCACCAGTACGACCGGATATTTATTATCTGCTATATCCAGGGCGGCCTGCATACCGGCAATTCCGCCTCCAATAACCAGTGCTTTCCGGGTGACCGGAATGGTGGAAGAATACAGGGGCTGGTTGCGGACCACTTTGGCAACACCCGCCCGAACCAGCTCTATGGCTTTTTCGGTGGCTTCTTCCATGTCATGGTGAACCCATGATACCTGTTCGCGCAGATTAATTTGCTCAAACATATAGCCGTTAATACCGCCTTCCTCCACGGCATGGCGAAATACTTTCTCATGCATACGCGGTGAGCAGGAGGCTACCACGACTTGATCTAACTTAAACTCTTTTATGGCATTTTTGATCATATCCTGGCCCGGATCGGAGCACATGTATTTATAGTTTACGGCATAAACTACTCCGGGCATTTTTTGAGCTGCTTCGGTTACTTTGACTGTGTCAACAGTTGCGGCGATATTGGCACCACAGTCACAGACAAAAACACCGACTCGTTTTTTCATAGTTAAGTTCTCCTTTCCCTGATTATTCAATTCGCTTAAATATAATAGATGAGGCAATAGATATAAGTCGGAATTCAAGGAATTACCGGGTTATAGAAAAATACAGATAATTTCACTAGTGCCAGGATCATGCTCATTACTTGGAATTTTCTATCCATATCAAACGCAGCCGTTCAGAAATTTCGGGCTTGGTCACCAGGGACGTCGATATACTTCCATGTTTCGATAATATCGATGTATCCACTTAGAAGGGCAGGGGGTACATCCATACCAGGAAATGTCTGCCTGGACTTCAATGAGTATATTGTTACAGCGGGACATTCTGCATAGAAATGAAGAGCTGCTGCCCGCCGGTTCGGCCCATGGTTATTTGTATTACTCCAGGGTGGATAGAAAACATAGTAAGCGAAAATGCGGCAATAACATAAAGAAATAAGACGGTAACAGTCTTACGAAAGGCCTGCCTGAAAGGAGAAAAATCAGATTATGGGCAATAAATTAACAGCCACTATCCGAAGCAGGTGAAAAAAGGCCCCTCATATGGTTAAATCCCTGTTCTTGCCACTCTGTTACAGAACCCAAATGAACCACCGGTCCACTTGGCAAGGTTCAAATAACCAGGTTTACTATTTGTTTGGAATTTGAGCTTGACGGCACTTTTCTCACCTCCATTCGAAATTTTATCATGAACTGCAAAAAATTCTTAACTACAAATCAATCGCAGTCTTTATTGTATGCGATATTCCTGATATCCTGCAACCAGGAAAACCGGAGATGTCTTTAAATATACCTGGAAGATGTTGGTGATAGCCCGGGAGTATTATGTACACTAGCCTTTCACCTGCCGTTTGCGTAATATAAATTATCACAATGTCAAAAAATCAGGCAGATTACCACCGGATAGAGATAAATAAGGTAATGTTTAAATATATTGGGGCGTAATTGCGCATAATTATTAGGAAAGTATTTTTCCATAAAGGAGGGCTTAAGTAATTTGAGCCAAGTTGATACAGAGGCTTATTTCGACCAAATAAAAAATAAAATCATACCGGAACTGGAAGGCAAAAGTTACGACCTGGTTATCGGAATCCCCATTACCGGTGAACCGGGAGCCATTGACCAATTATTGGAAGCAATTGATAAAGTAGTTCATTCCTGGATGGGAATCAGACAACTGATTATATGTGCCGGCGATGCATCGGCTGAGGCAAAACTGGCTGCTATAAAAGAACTTAATCTCCGGCTGCCTCATATGGAATTTTTACTGGCTCCGGAGATAGCGGGAAGGGGTATGGTGATCCGTACTTTTATCGCGGTCAGTCATCATCTGGAAGCCGACCTGATTGTTTTTAATGAAAATCTGGTGGCCGAAAAGGGGTTTTGGCTGGAAACGCTGCTATCTCCTATCCGGGGACCTTATGATATGGTTTTGGGCAGTCTCAGATGCAATGTAGCGGTTGACAGTATTGCCCACATGATGGCTAATCCCATCCTCGAAACTTTCTATGGCTGCCGGGTGCGGGACCCGCTCGGCGGAATATATGCCCTTTCCCATGATTTTATTGAAGAATTAAATCATGAAGCCAAGTTCTGGGGAAACAGCATAAGCGGGGCAGGGATAGATTTCTGGTTGGTAACCCGGGCCTTATGCTGGAACAAGAATATTTGTGAAGCAATACTGGAAGGCAGCTTAAAGCATACCGGACTGGAGGAACGCAACAAAATATTTCGTGAAACGGTCCATGCCATATTTGAGGCCCTGAAGCGGGACAGTGCTATCTGGCTGCGGGAAAGGCTTATCATTAAGGTGGTTGATACCATGGATCGCAGCAATATTTTATACCCGGATACGATCAAATATCCGGTGCATGAGTTAATAGAAAACTTTCAGAATGAGTATAAGGCCAAAAACGAATGGCTGAATAGTTTACCGGCTGATGCCAAAGCCCGGCTTGATAATCTGAGCCGCGCTGTTTCAGCTGATTTTCGTATGTCCGATGACCTGTGGGTGGAAAGTATATACACACTCCTGACGGCTTACGTATTTGATGATAATCTGGGTGCCGATGATATTATATCAGCCTTAAGTACTTTATATCAGGCCCGGGTGGCCAGTTATGCCCTGGAGATGCAGGATTTTCGGGAACAGGTGCAGTGTACCGATGAACAGCAAAAAAGTGAACTGCTGTTAAAGCATATGGAAACTATTCAACAAAGATTAGGACATCAATTTTGGACTTCCAAAGCAGAATTTATCCGGATCTGGCTGGAAAAAACGGAGGTCTACAAGCCCCCCCTCATTCCTCTCGGTTATATGGAATACGTACCCCGTAAACCCGTGGTGGTTCCCAAAAAGGTAGTGGGGAAAGATGGATGTGTAGTTCAGACCGATAACGTTTATCGTGCCGTTCGGAAGCGGTACGAAGATGCTTTTAATAAATTTGTAACCGACGGACTGGGGGCACCGCTGGACAAGGATAAGGAACTGGTGCAGGCCGTAGAACAGTTTATGCAAGAGGCGGAAACAGCTTTGGAAAAGATACTGCCAGGTGATTTACATACCGACAGCGGATTGCGGCAATATGTTAATAAATTATTTGAAATGGTACCCCATGAAAAGATATTCACCATTCATGAAGATTTGCTGCGGGAGATGCTGATCCGTTTCCCGCCGGTAAATTTAATGATAACCATGGGCTACTACAAACCGGCCAAACTGGTACAAAAGGTGGGAGCTAGGGATGCGGTAACTTATGCTAATTTAATTCAAAGCTGGAGTTATACCGATCGCGATCTGATCTGGGTACTTGACCAACTAAAACCGGAGAGCTTCCAGTGGGTGGACCTGAAACCTATATTTTTAGATGAAAAGGCTATGGGGTTCTGGCCACACAGCAAGGTGGCCAACTTAAATAAAATTACGTCGCGCATGACGGTCAAAACATTGGAACCGGGTGGGGGAGGAACTTACCCCCGGCTCAGATACTTTACCAGCATTTTGCGGCGGATATGCGTGGCTGAAAATTATTCTCACCTTTTTCAACTTATAGTAAAACAGCGTAAGAACATTAGCATCAAGATTAAAAATGCGCTGCTGGATTTGCAAAAGGGGGAGGAATCTTCCGCTCACAATATCTTCGAAAATTCCCACCATCGTTTAATGGTCAGCAAGATAAGAAGCATAGCGCACCAATTCGAGCGGGAGGGAGAATTGGAGCAGGCCCGGCTTTTTAATCTGATGGCAGACGGGTATGGCCTATGCCAGGTGCTGGACAATGGCACTTTCCTGACCTGTACTGTCTGGAGCTGGGCCAGTTATAGTTTTAAAGGGGGCATAAATATACCGGCGCCCCTTACGACCAGCGTGGAAAGCCGGTGGTTCAATCACGATTTTCTGGAGTCACTTTACCGGGAACTGGG
>DHSK01000117.1:2422-7241 GCA_002408445.1 Syntrophomonas sp. UBA5288 | reverse complement strand
TCCTCGAACCGCTGGAGCAGCATGACTGGGAATCAAAATACGTCCTTAATCCCGGCGCCTTGCGTATAAAGGATAAGGTATACCTGTTCTATCGTGCGGTAGGTGAGGATGATGTCAGTCATATCGGCCTGGCGGTAACAGATGGCTATAAGTTGTTGGAAAGATTGCCGGAGCCCATATTTTCGCCGCAGTTGCCGGAGGAGAAAATGGGCTGTGAGGACCCGCGTCTCACCATCATAAAAGACCGCATTTATATGCTCTACACAGCATATAACGGGAATATTGCACAGATTGCAGCCGCTTCCATCAGCGCAGAAGACTTCTTGCAGCGGCGCTTTCAGAATTGGAAACGGGAAGGTCTGGCTTTTAAAAACATATGGGATAAAGACGCCATTCTGTTTCCGGAGAAAATTAAAGGCAAATACGTGATATATCACCGGATCGAACCGAGCATCTGGATTACCTATATGAATGAGATCGTTTTCCCCTGCCGGGAGAAACACGCCATAATAATTGGCCCGCGACCGGGCCGGATGTGGGACTCTTTGAAAATCGGGGCCGGGGCCCAACCATTAAAAACCCAATATGGCTGGCTCTTAATTTATCATGGGGTGGATTACAATTACGTTTATCGCCTGGGGGTAATACTGGTGGCCCTGGATAATCCGCAAAGAGTGCTTTACCGGTCACCCAATCCGGTGCTCGAACCGGAAGAAGACTATGAGATAGGCTTAAGCGGAGCGTGGGTGCCCAACGTGGTGTTTACCTGCGGTGCCGTTGCCGGCAGCGATAAGGAAATACTGGAAGATAATGATTTGATCCTGGTTTATTACGGAGCAGCCGATACCAGCATAGGTGTCGCCACCGCCACTTTGGCCGACCTGATTCCGGAGAAGTTCCGTAACGGTGACCAGCCTGAGGGTTTATGAGGCCGGACGGGGATGTTGAACCGGCCTCGCCTGGGAGTAGGATTCCTGACCTTTCTATATCAGTTCCGTAGCAGGTGCCGGAATGATAAGACTGCGCTCCAGGCTCAATTCAGTAATAAGCAGTGACAGGACTGCTTCCGCGCCCTGATTAAGGTTTACGCCCTTCTCGGTAAGAGCATCATAACAGCCGCCGGTGACTTCGTTATAGAGTGACAAACCATGGCAATTCAGACCATAATACCAGCGATGGGCCAGGGTGGCAAGCTCCAGATACTCACTGCGCCCGATGGCCTTATAGGCATCCAGGCAGGCGAGTGCTATGGAGGAAGCATCGACCGGTTGCTGGTCAAATAAGGGAATAGCACAGCCTTTGTGATACCATCCCTGGTTGCCGATAATATTAAGGTATCCCTGGCGGAATAAAGTCTGACAGAGAAAATTCAGCGCTTCATGCCCGATACGCAATGCTTTCTTGTCGCCGTTTACCATATAGACATTAAACATGGCCTGAGGCAGGATGCCGTTACAATAGGTCATATAGTTTTCAAACCATTGCCAGCTTTTACTTTGATTTTTTCTATATAGTCCGGTCAGATACTGAGTGTATCTGGTTATAATCTGGTTCTGCTGTTGATTGGTCCAGCCCGGCATATCTGTTTGACACAGCGCAATTAAAAAATAAGCCACCGCCCGGGGAGAAGAAAGAGTTTCCGCCCGTGGCAGGCTGCGTTCCAGCATGCTGGTACAGGCGGTGCTGATATCCGGCCAATCACTTGACCGTCCCAGGCTGCAGGCCCAAATCGCCCGGCCCAGACTATCTTCTGAATCCAGACCGTGATGATAACTGCCGTCAATAAGCAGATTAGCCCAAATCCCATCGGAAGTCTGGGCTTTTAGCATATAATTGGCATAAGCCCGGGCATAAGGGTAAGCATAGGTTCCCATCCTCAGGGCTACCATCAGGCCCCGGGCGTTATCATCCAGGGTATAGCCGCTCGCAGGGACAGGTTGATCCAGTTGTGAGAACTGAAGCATGCCCTGTTCATCAGTCATTCGGGCCAAATGTCTAAAGTCCGCCATATTTGACCTGTTGTACCTCCCGTCGCACCTCTGGACCTCTGATTTGGTCGAATAGATCATGGTAATGTCTGCCGATACAGGGCCAGGTCCAGGTTCCGCCCAGTTCCAGGGCTTTTTTCTGCAACTCGCTTTTTAACCCCGGATTGGCCAGGATGTTTTTTATTAACACCGCCATTTCCTCCGGGTCGGGATTCTTAGCCAGCAAACCCCGTCCTCCGGTCAAATTCTCTACGGCATAGGCATAGGAAGTTGATACGATGGCCCGGCCACAGCCAATAGCAAACGCCATAGTTCCGCTGACCGCCTGATTTTTGTCCGGGTAGGGGCTTAAGTAGATATCGGTAAGATAAAGATACTCACCCAGTTCAGTATCGCTCAGATATTTGTTAACGAATTTGACATGGTTCTGCAAACCCAGGGATTGAACCATTTCCTCCAACATGTGGCGGTAAGATTCACCTTCCGTTTTTTTGAGCATCGGATGAGTCTGCCCCAATATCAAGTAGCAAACTTCGGGGTAATCCTTAACCACGTTTTTAATGGCTTTTATACCCAATTCGAGCCCCTTGCCGGGGCCAATCAGTCCAAAAGTACTGATTACCTGGCGACCGGTCAGGTTGAACTGTTTTTTCAGCTTGTCTGCCGGCTTTTTTTTGAATTCCGGAACTCCATGCGGAATTACGTTCAGGTTATCGGGTGCAATGCCATATAAATCGCTTAACAGGCAGGATGATTTGCCGGTCATGCATGCTACGGCTGCCGCTTTGCGCCCCAATTTATTAAGGATCAATTTTTGCTGACGGGTGGGCTTGGGAAGCACGGTGTGGGTAATCAGTAAATAAGGTTTGCGTAAAACCCTGGTAAAATCGAGTACATATGCACCATCGGTTCCACCAAAAATGCCATACTCATGTTGAATAATCACTAAATCAATATCTTTATTGCTGTTGGCAAAGGTTGCTGCCTGAACGTAATCCGGTTGAGAATCCTGTTGAAGATTAAAGACTACCTCAGGTGGATAGTTATAGTTATAGGCACTGTCTGAAATAGCCATTATATTGACTTTTTCCCCGTTGACCAGCAAACTCTGGCGCAGGTCCATGGAGAAGGTCGCGATTCCGCATTGCTTGGGCGGGTATGTTCCCAGATTCAGAATAGCCATAGGTTCACTCCTTTACTGTCTCATTATCCTACTATTATTCCCTGCAATTGCATTTTATATACTGACCAAGGCAGCAGTAGCAGTATCCTATGAAGTGGATCATGCCGGACTTGCTCTTTCTCCCTGTTAGGCTATGCACCTGCCCATCTTGCCATGTCATTCTGAACGTTAGTGAAGAATCTTTCAATCTCTGAGTTGGAAAGATCCTTCGCTTTTGCTCAGGATGACAAAAACCCCGTTATTCAGTACAAGAAAAAGAAAACAATTTTAAAATTAAATCTTAAGCCCGATCGAAGTCAGAAAAGCAAACAGTTCACTCTTGATGGCCTCCAGTGCCTCCGGGGTTTTGCCTTCACAGCGTACGATCAATTCGGGCCCGGTATTGGAAGCCCGAACCAGGCCCCAGCCATCAGGAAATATGATCCGGGCTCCGTCGATATCAATAATTGTATATTTCGTCCGGAAATGATTAAGAACCTGATTAACCTTGTCAAATTTTGTATCATCGGAACTGGGTATACGAATCTCCGGGGTAGAATAATATTTGGCCACATCGGAAAGCATTTCTCCAATTGCCTGCCGGCTGTGGGATAGCAATGAAATTAACCTGGCACCGGCGTAAAGGGCATCATCAAAACCATAATAATCATCGGCAAAAAACATATGCCCGGACATTTCTCCGGTGAAAACCGCATTCATCTCTTTCATTTTTGCTTTAATCAAAGAATGGCCGGTTTTATAAATATAAGGTTTGCCCCCCAGTTTTTCGATTTCATCGATCAGGCTTTGGGAACACTTGACCTCCACGATACATGGACTATTCGGATAATGGGGCAGGATTTCGCGCCAGAACAAAATCATCAACATATCGCCCCAGATCAGGTTGCCGCTGGCATCGACTACTCCCAACCGATCACCGTCACCGTCTATACCGATGCCTATATCGGCACCTGCTTCGTGCACTTTTTTAATTAAATCCTGCATATTGGCAGGGTTGACCGGATCGGGATGATGATGCGGAAAGTGAGGATCGGATTCACAGTACAGTTCAGTTACTTCGCACCCCAGACGCCGGTATAATTCAGGAGCAAATAACGAGGCGGTACCATTGCCGCAGTCCAGTACGATGCGCGGAATATTAGGGCCTGGATGAATTTTATTAACTATAGTCTGCAAATATTCTTCCTTGATGTCCACCTTAGTAAGAGTACCCTTTTGCGATGAGGACAGGTAGGCTTGCTTTTCGATGATGCGGCGGATTTCCTGTATTTGTTCACCGTAAATGGTGGATTCGCCCAGAAGCATCTTGCAACCGTTATATTCACTGGGATTATGGCTGGCGGTAATCATTATTCCGGCCTCAATCTTAAGATGCCGGGCGGCAAAGTAAAAAGCGGGAGTAATGGCCAGACCCAAATCCACTACATCGCAACCGCTATCTCTGAGTGTTTCTACTATTACCTCATGCAATGAAGGTGATGACAGGCGGTTGTCCATTCCTACCAGAATTTTGTTTTTATCATAGCGATGGGCATAGGCGGCAAAGGCCCGGGCGATATCGGCTGCTATATCCTGATTAAGTTCCTTATCAATAATTCCCCTGATATCATATTGCCTGAAAATATTACTGATGACGGTTCCCTCCTTA
>DHSK01000117.1:0-2102 GCA_002408445.1 Syntrophomonas sp. UBA5288 | reverse complement strand
GAAATCAGAATAACGTCACCTGTTTCCACTACCAGCAGATTATCGACGCCAAAGAGTACGATAGTCTTTTCAGTCTGTTTGACCAGACAGTTATTACTATCCAGAATTACTACATCTTGGCCGGCACAGATATTTTGCCGCTCATCCTGCTGATGCAGTTCTGCCAGTGCATTCCAGCTGCCCAGGTCGCACCAGCCGAAATCTCCTGATACTACTGCCATGCGGTCGGATTTCTCTGCTATGCCATAGTCCAGACTTATACTTGGCAGCAGAGCATAGGCATCTCTGTATGGTTCATAGCCTTGTGCTATCGGCTCATATAGCTGGGGTATATGTTTCATGAATTCTTCCATAAAAATACTGGTTTTTCCTATGTAGATTCCCGCATTCCACATGTAATTTCCTGCTGCCAGATAAGATTCGGCAGTAGGTAAATCCGGTTTTTCCCGAAAAGAGCTGACTTGAAAAACGTCAGGAATTTCGCTTACTTCCCAGCGCGATTTTTCTATATATCCATAACCGGTTTCAGGACGATTGGGCATAACACCGACAATCGCGATGTGGTTATTATTGGCGGCCTGAACTGCTTTACTAATAGTGTTGCCAAAACCGTCATTATCCAGGATATGGTGGTCGGAGGGGAAAACGGCTATTATTTCATCCGGCTCAGCCTGATAACGAGCCAGAGCCAGACCTACTGCCGGAGCCGTATTTTTACCCTCCGGTTCGCTCAGTATTTCTATAATACTGTTGTCCGGACGCTGCTGTACCAATTGCTGCACATGAGGCAACAAATCATCACTGGTAATGATGACTATACGGTTAAAACCTGTATTTATACATCGGTCGATGGTATGGTCCAACATGGAACGATCGTCTACCAGTCGGCAAAATTGCTTGGGCTTTTCCTGGCGACTTTCGGGCCATAACCTAATACCTTTTCCACCCGCCAGAATTACAGATATCATTCAATATGTACCCCCGTATTCTTCTATCCCATATTCTATGCTTTTATGGGGGGAAAATATTCCTCACCTGCAGCAATAGCAATAGGGAGCACTTCTAATCTAGTATTGCTGATTAATCTGTAATCTATAAGTCTATGATAAAAAAGTCTATAATAAAATTTATGTTTTTTCGCCCAATTATGACTGTTCCATGTGAATTATGCCGGGTGCGCTAACCTTAACACTCCACCTCTGCAATTGCCGGTAGTCTTATGATAAGAAAATGCCTCCTCAGGTCATTGGGATAAAGACTCAGCGTCATTCATAATCTTCAGCGTCTAATTTCCCGTACTAGTCGGTCCGGGCAAAAGGGCCGCGCAGGTCGCTCGGCTTGGGACCGAAGTACTGATACAAATTACATTGAAGTCTGCCGTTATATAATTTACGTTTTTTACTGGCCCGGCCTCCGAACCATTTTTCAAACTGAGGATGGGAGGTCAATACATAAAAAGACCAGGTATCAAGCCCCTCGAAAACACTTCCCATGGTTTTATATAACTGTTCCACTTCCTTTTTGTCCGACATCCGCTCACCATAGGGAGGATTACATATCAGATAGCCGTATTTATAGCGGGAGCCCAGGGAATCCACCGGCTGACGCTGAAAAAAGATACTGTCTTTGAGCCCGGCCTGTTCAGCATGGTAGCGGGACAGGCTGATGGCATCCTTATCGATGTCAAAGCCGAATATACCGAGAGGTTGTTTGTAATCGATGAGATCGCGGGCTTCCTCCCGTCCTTTGCTCCAAAACCGGGAGGATACAAATCCCCATTTTTCAGCATCAAAAGCGCGATTAAGCCCCGGAGCCATATTTCTTCCCAGCAGGGCGGCTTCAATGGGAAAAGTGCCGGAACCACAGAAAGGGTCAATAAAGGCTCGATCCGGTTTCCAACGGCTCAGGCTGATTATAGCTGCAGCCAGCGTTTCTTTCAGCGGTGCTTCTGCTACTAATTTGCGGTAACCCCTTTTGTGCAACCCAATTCCGCTCGTATCTAAAGTTAGAATAGCATGGTCTTTCAGAAGTGCCACCTCAATGCGGTAACGGGGGCCATCTTCTTCAAACCATTTACAGGGGTAAGTCTGCTTTAGCTTTTC
>DHSK01000108.1 GCA_002408445.1 Syntrophomonas sp. UBA5288 | reverse complement strand
GCTTTCGCTTCCGTCCGGCGCGCGAAAACTATGTTATCATGCTCCCCCATTCCCTGTCAAGATCAATTTGAATTTTTTCGTCAGGTTGTCGGGGACAACGTTTGTTATTGTATTATTATTTTCACTCCTGTGCAAGACTATTTAAAAATTCTTTGGTTCCATTAAAATTAACATAGGTATGAGGTACTTCACCGACAATGATAGTTTCGGCTAACGGAATAGTTGATATTACCTTTACTTCCTTATCCATGAAAGGAACGGCCACTTTGATTTTGCTGTTGACTCGAAGGTAAATTAAATGTCTGGTTTGATTAATTCCGGCTTGATCAAACTTATCCAGCACATCTACTTTAACCTGACCAACAGGTATGGTTTTAACTTTGATTCTTGGTCCATAACCGGCCAGAATATTTGAACCGGTTAATTGGCCCAGCGGTATATAAAAGGAATCCGCACTCATCCGGTCCAGGGAACCTGTAACTTCAATAACCGTATTGGCCATGATTTGATTTAGTTTTATAGTGTTTGGTTGAATCAGTACAATCCTTCCGTCATTATCTTTATGAACATAGACAATATCTTTGTATTCAATTTTAGATACAATTTTATCATTTATTACCCGGTTTATAGCTTCCATGCCTGAAATCTGTGCTTTGGAGCGGGCGATTTCCAAGATACTGGACTTTAATTTGGCGTCAACAAAGATAATTAGTAATATCAACAGGGCAATTGCTACCAATATGCCTGTTATGAATACATTTTTTCTAAAGTAATAGATTGCGGTCACCCCCTCATAGCAAATATATGAAAAGTAGATACATTAGGTGCCTACTATTTTTATTGACTTCTGTAACAGCCTTTGAAAATAGCGTGCTGTTAGGATACTATAAAGAAATAGACCGATAAGGAGTGGATATTTTTGGACGAAGTAAGAGTTCGTTTTGCACCAAGTCCTACCGGGACCCTGCATATAGGCGGTGCCAGGACCGCATTGTTCAACTGGTTGTTTGCGCGGCATAATGGCGGCAAGTTTGTGTTGCGGCTGGAAGATACTGACACCACACGCTCTACGGAAGTTTCAGCCGATGGTATTATTGAAGGATTAAAATGGCTGGGCTTGGACTGGGATGAGGGACCTGACGGTAAAGGTAGTTTTGGTCCCTACCGACAGAGTGAGCGTCTTGAGATTTATCAGCATTATATTGATGCACTAATCGAGAGTGGTCAGGCCTATTATTGTTTTTGTTCGGCCGATGAAATTAAAATGGAACGCGAAAAGGCTTACCAGGAAAAAAAGGATTACAAATATCCCGGTACCTGCAGGTCGCTTTCCCCCGCTCAGGTAAAGGAAAAACTGGAACAGGGATTGAAACCGGTAATACGCTTAAAGGTACCTTCAACCGGCATCACCGTAGTGCATGATCTGGTTCGTGGTAAAGTTGAATTTGATAATGCTTTGCTGGATGATTTTATCATAGTAAAATCAGATGGTTGGCCTACTTATAATTTTGCTGTGGTTATTGATGATTATAGTATGAAGATAAGTCATGTAATACGGGCGGAAGAACATCTGTCGAATACACCTAAACAAATCATGGTTTATAATGCGCTTGGCTTACCTTATCCGGAGTTTGCACATGTATCTATGATACTGGCCCCTGACCGCAGCAAATTATCCAAACGCCATGGCGCTACATCAGTTCAGGAGTTCAGGGATGAGGGGTATCTTCCTGAAGCTTTAGTCAACTACCTGGCCCTTCTGGGCTGGTCTCCCGGTATTGAACAGGATATATTTAATCTTGAAACAATGGTTGGTCTTTTTGATCTGAAAAACGTTTCCCGCTCGGCCGCCATCTATGACATAACAAAATTGGCCTGGATGAACGGACATTACCTGACCCAGGCGAATATGGAGTCTGTTTTCCCGCTTATAAAAAACAAAGCCCGGGAACTCGGCTGGCTTACAGACGAAAATACCGCTTACTTTAAGAAAGTAGTTGATCTGGTCAGGTCCAGAGCCAAGACGGTAATGGATATATTCAATGAAATAGAATACTTTTTTAATTCAGTGGAAACCTATGATGAAAAAGGGCTTAACAAGCATTTCTTAAAACCGGAAGCGGTTAATAAGCTTGACGCCGTGTTAAACTCTATTAGTACAGTCAGCGCGTTTACAGCTCCTGATTTAGAGAAAGCCATTAGAGATAGGGCGGCTGATATGAATATTAAAGCCGCTGAGCTTATCCATCCTACCCGGCTCGCTATATCCGGCCGGACCAACACTCCGGGACTATTTGAGGTAATGGAATTGCTGGGTCGAGATTGCTGTATTGAGCGCATAAGAAGAGCCCAGGAATATATTGAGCAGAAAAAATCACAATAATATCAATTTAACCTTTTGACAAGATAATAAGGCTGTATTATAATGATTATCGCGCGGGTAACAGTGCGCGGGAGTTGCCGGATGGTGTAGTGGTAGCACGACTGACTCTGGATCAGTTCGCCAGGGTTCGAATCCTTGTCCGGCAGCCATGGCCCTATCGTCTAGTGGCCTAGGACGCCGCCCTCTCAAGGCGGAAACAGGGGTTCGACTCCCCTTAGGGCTACCAAATGTATAATAAAGTATGGCCACTCTTAGGTGAGTGGCCTTTTTTATATATGAGGGCTTTTGCTATTTCAGTTGGGGACACACCTTTCGTTCAGGTTCTTTGCACGAACCGAAGTAAGGAATGTCCCCGTTTGGTGGAACGCAAAAGAATTGACAAAATGTACAAGGGGTGTAACGATTGGTTAGAACTTTAGTGGCTACGGTTATGTATAGTTCGAAGGGTAAGAAAATATATTGCCGTAGTAATCAGATCAGCGATCAGCAATTGAGTGTGATGAAAAGGCAATCCGATATGGACCTCGAAAATGCAGGTTTTACATTTATTGACCTGACATCAAGAGACTTTGCCAATGTTAAAGGTTATGCAATTTTTTTTGAAGGTCATGCCAATGAATTAAGTAAAGCTTTGAACTCTTTTAGTTCATATGATAGATGAGAGTTTTGCATAATTTCAAAAACCCCATTTGTCATTG
>DHSK01000090.1:2224-6594 GCA_002408445.1 Syntrophomonas sp. UBA5288 | reverse complement strand
CGGGGCCGTAGGGCCTGCTGCGGGGGAAATGTGTAAAAGGGAGTGCAGAGAAACAAACCCCACCCCGTAGTCCGGTCTACAGGGCGGTAGCCCTTCAGGCCGGTGGAGAGCATAACATGGGAAACGAGCGACCGGTCCTGAAGCCCGCTCCTGCGTCGGGGCTGTAGGGCCTGCTACGGTGGTAAGATGGGGTCGGGGGCTGCGGTGCGGTGGTAAGATGTGGTTTATGATTTTCAATGGGTACCCGGAAAAAAAACATCCGTTATGCGGTCCCAAAAAATAATTTTGGGACTTTTCATTTTAAACATGGAACAAAATCCTGCATTAATCGTCATAACTACTAGCCACAAAAATCTAGTGGAGGAAATAAGGTGGCGATAAGTATTAAATTTTCTTTATCTCCACTGAACACCTAAAAAATCCATACATCTGAAAGGAGGAAATAAAGCCCTTAATCTTTTATCCGTCAAAGGATAGATTACCTAAAAGAATTATAATCCATAATCATAAAATTAATAGGAGGTAAACACATGCTAAGAAGAAGCAAAACTTTATCCATAGTAATGTCCTTATGCCTGTGCCTGGCAATGTTAGCACCTGTCTTCGTAGCACCGCCGGCAGCTCAGGCAGCTGGTGTTGATTACACAGCACTTACATCACCAATGGTAGATACAGATTCAGTTAATTATCAAAAGTTAGGTAAAGTTTTAATTGATATTCCTGACTGGAGAGCATTACCTACTAATGGTGCAGCTTATTACGAGTATTTAACGATAAGCTTACCGGACGGACTGGAGTTTGACGCTACTAGCGGACTTACGATTGAAACCCCCACCAGATGTGTTGTCGTTGACGACGGAAGAATAAGTGATACTACCTGGCAAATAAAAGTACAGCAACCTGCTGGTTCACCCACAGACTTCGATGCCAGCATTATGGTTAACTTCGCCAAAGTTTTGGTGAAGAGTGGTTCCGGAAACTTGGATGCTACTTTTTCAGGTGCAAACCTGTTCCCGACAAAGAAAGTAACCATTGCTGTTAAAGGCGGTGGAGCTACCAACACCTTCATTGATACTGTTAAGAATATTGGTGATGGTGGAGAAATTGATGCCATAACCATAGATGAAAAAATGGCTGGTACTTTGAACGCAAGTGATGTTGTCGAATTGAAATTACCTGCAGGTTTTACTTGGAAGACAAATAATGCTACGATAAAAGGCCAGTGGGGATTTTCGGGTCAAGATGCTAACTTAGAACTGGGTCTCGATTCCGAAAAAAGAATTCTTCAAGTTAAAACAAAAGCTGCTTTTGTAGAATCAACTTCTAATACCTTGGCAGGTCGCATCAGAATTGAAAAACTGGCAATTGCTGCTGATGATAACGCTAAATATGGTGATATTGAAGTTAGTGTATCATCTGATAATGATGATGTTACCGAACAAGATGTTATTGTAGCCAAATATGGCACTTTTGATACCAAAGCAGTTGAAGGAACAAAGAAAGACGTAGTTGCAGGCCAGAATGAACAGTCTATTGGCGAGTTCTACATTGAAGAAGATATCGCGGGTAGCTTGGTTAATGGCAGAACTGTAACTCTTGAATTACCTGATGGTTGCAGATGGGTTCCCAGTGATCTTCCGAATGATTCTGCTGAAAAGGGTGCAGCACACTTAGATGCTTTCAGTATAGTATCTAGCACCAGCCAACAAAAAATCAAAGCAACTGTCAACGATCCTAGTGATACAGCTGCAGCAAAGCTCAAAATTAAGAGCGGCAAAATATATGTAGAACCTGGCTTTGAAGGCGATGTTACAATTAAAGTTGCCGGCACCGCCGGAGTTACCGGTGACGTTGTTGTTGCCAACTGCAAGCAGGCTGTAACACTTACTGCTGAGAATACCAAAGATGTTGTTATCGGTTTGACTAATCAAAAAGCTGCTGACATTATCATAACCGAAAACGCCAAAGGTGCCATTATGGATAGCAATGATCATGACACATTAGTCGTAGACCTTCCAGACGGCATAACTTTCACCAACGAACCTAAAGTAGAAGTTGTTGAAGGTGACTTTGAGATTGATGACACCGACTTAATTAATAGTTCAAATGCATTGGAAATTACCGTAAAATATGCAAGCTCTAAGGCAAGCAAAATCAAAATATCTGATGTCAACCTGACTCTGAACAGAACTGTCCCTGAAGGAGCAATTGTTGCAGAACTTCAAAAGGGTGAAGGAGAAGAAAATATTAATAGTGCAGATTTCACAGGTAGTACTGCACTTGACGAAGGATACTTCGAAAACGCTACCGCACAGACCAATGGATATGAGACCTTAAGTGAATCTTCAGCTGGCAAAGTTAGTATTGCTACTACCATAACTCCGGCTCAGGCTGGCGGAAATGCTATGTTCAAGATCAACTCCAACATCTACCAGGTTAATGGCATATCCAAGGTTATGGATGTTGCTCCGTACATCAAGGGCAACCGCACTTATGTACCGGTTCGCTACCTGGCATATGCTATAGGTGTTGCTGAGAACGACGTAGTATGGGATGCAGCTACTTCAAAAGTAACCTTTACCAAAGGTGACAAAGTAGTTGAACTGACCATCGGTAGCACAACTATCACTGTTAATGGTGAAGCACAGACCATGGATGTTGCTCCAGAAATCGTCAACAGCAGAACTATGCTGCCTGCTCGTTTCGTAGCTGAAGCATTTGGTGCAACTGTTGGCTGGGATGCAGCCACTGGTACTGTATTAGTACAACAGTAAGCTGTAAAGCCTAAAAGCTAGATTACTTTAACCGGGTTCCCTTAAAGGGAACCCGGTTCCGTGTTTCTGGAATATTAATGTTGACACTCTAACATTTTCCGCCGTATAATTTAACTATAATCGACCGGCGGGTCGGAAAACTGGAGGTGGTATTATTATTAGTTTGGTTAAGAAATTAACACCTATGTTATTAGTGGCTTTTATGATTTTAGCAATAACTCCTAATATTGCTTTAGCGCAGGAAGGTGATATTAGTCTGACTTTAGAGCAGGCAATCGATATTGCCTATAAATCAAATCCAGATTTGAGACAAGCTGATTTGGAAATCGATAAGGCACAAATTCAAAGGGATGATGCAGCAGATTTAGTTACATCAATACCGATCGGGGGGATCATTACTCCGACTTGTCAGGAGATCTATAATGGTTATCAAAAGGCTGAAATAGCTTTGGAAGGTGCCAAGCGAAACAAAACTACAGAAAAGGAACGGGTAGCTTCGGACGTTATTAATGCTTATACGGCGGCACTTAAGAATTATAACACTATGGAGTCTGCACGCCTAACCATAGAGGATTTAAGACAGCAGTTAAGTACTTCATACATAGCTCAAGAAACAGGTATGATTTCAGCTTTTGATGTGAAGTCTTTTGAAAATGCTATTAAACAAGCAGAAGATCAATACAGAGGGGCTCAATCCCAATATGAGGCTTCTATTGCCAGCTTAAGGACTGTAGTGGGCCAAGACCAATGGTGGAAGCCGGTATTGACCAGCCGGGCAGTGCTAAAAGAATATCCCAGAGAAACCTTGGATATAGAACTTAGCAGAGGTATTTCCCAGTCGGTTAATGTATGGCAAAGTCAAGAATTGCTTGATATTGAGAAGAGCCAGGAAGGTTGGGTAATTCCTAATTTAAGTACTGATATGAGAAATATAAACATGGGCATGGCGGAGACTACCCATGAGCAAGCTAAACTGAAAACTATGGGAGCTATTGAGCAACTCTATCATGGTATCGATGCTACCGAAGGCCAGATAGCTGCGGCCGAGGCTGCCAATGAGCAGGCGCAGCGCGACCTGGAAGTAGCCCAGTTAAAATATGATGTAGGTTTGACACCGAAGTACAGCATGCCCGGAGCATCAGGTTCATCCAGTCTGGCGGCAGCCACTTTGGCTGCTCAGAAGGCGCAGTATAATCTGGATTCGCTGCAGGCCAGCCTGGCAGGAATGAAAGCACAGTTTGCCTATCTTACCGGCCAGACCGTTTACGATGCCGGGGATTGGACGCCCGAACCGCAGGCTGTGGCAGCAAATAAATAGAGAGTTTCGATAAGCAATAGAAGAGAGACTTAGCAGCCCACCCTCGCGGGTGGGCTATTTGCACGTGGAAAAACATATATATGGCAGTAGAGCCTCAGCTCTGCCAGAGCCGATTTTTCAGAAAATATCGTTTATTTTCTATGTGTTGTATTGTTATTTCGGGTGTGCTACATTTCTTGGTAAGCAAATTGTATATATACAATGCGAGAGATAAATGTGGAGAAGGGGAGGTAGTTATACATGCCTGACAGTATAGTTAATGTCTTAAACAAAAAGAA
>DHSK01000090.1:0-2100 GCA_002408445.1 Syntrophomonas sp. UBA5288 | reverse complement strand
GTTAATGTCTTAAACAAAAAGAAAATAGCAGTGGCTGTGCTGCTGGCGGTAGTAGTAATAGGAGCTGCATCTATGCTTTACGGCTACTTTTACCATCAACAGCAAGCCCTGGCCGGGGAGCGTAACAGCCTGACGGCTACCGGTACGATAGAAGCTGCTACGGCTATGGCTTCTTTTAAAATGCCGGGCCGGATTGACAGCTTTTTGGCCAACGAAGGCGACCGGGTGGAAAAAGGACAGGAACTCGGAATATTGGAGGATGCCGAGCTAAGAGCCAAGCTGGCTCAGGCTCAGGGGATGTCGCAGGCGGCCCAGGGAAGTGCACAGCAGGCGGGTAATGCAGTTAATCTTACCAGTGAGACGGTTAATGCCAGCATTGAACAGGCCCAGGCCCTGGTAACCAAGGCCCAGGTTGGGGTAACCAATACCAAACAACAATATGATAGGGTCAAGGTTTTGAATGAAAGCGGAGCGGCTTCGGCCAGTCAGTTGGATCAGGCTGCTAATGCTTACCAGGCTGCCTTAAGTGATCTGGATGCGGCCCAGGGTAAATTGAATGAAGCTCTGGCCGCACGCATGCAGGTACAGGTGGCCCAGTCCCAGAGCCTGGCGGCAGCGGGTAATGCCAGCGCCGCCCAGGGCGGAGTACAGGAGGCACAGGCTTACCTTAACAATACTCATTTAAAATCACCTATTTCAGGGTATATCACCCAAAAGCTGCTGGAAGCGGGAGAGATGGTTAATGCCGGGACTCCGGTGATGGAGGTTACTGATTTAAAACATACATATGTGAAAGTATATATCGATGAGAAAAAAATTGGCCGGGTGCAGCTGGGACAGACGGCAGAAATAAAGGTGGATGCCTATCCCCATAAGGTTTTCAGGGGTAAAGTGGTATGGATAAATGATGCCGGTCAGTTCGCGGTTCACAAGGCGGTCAATGAACAATATGACCATGATATCCGCAGTTATGAAGTCAAAATAGACCTTCCCAACCCGAAGCTGGAACTTAAGACCGGGATGACGGCCACCGTGAAAATTCTGGAGAAGGTGAAATAGGTTATGGATGAGCAGAAATCGCCCGTAATCGAAGTAACGGATTTAGTACAGCGGTTAGGTCGGGAAGAGATATTAAAAAGTTTGTCTTTTCAGGTGTGGCCGGGAGAGTGTTTCGGTGTTTTCGGGTTAAGAGGCTCCAGCAAAACCAGTTTGCTGCATATTCTGGCGGGGGTTGACCGTTATACCTCCGGAAATGTAAAGGTATTGGGCTGTGATATCAGGAAGAATCAAAGCTTTAAAAAATATACGGGGCTGGTAACACAGGTCAAAAGCCTGTTCCAGGATTTAAAAGCAGGAGAAAACCTGGATTTTATAGCTAACCTTAAAAATGCCGGCCAGGCCAATGTAGGGGAAGTAATCTCACGTTTGGAACTGGAAGAAAGCCTGCGAAAAGGTGTGAATCAAATAGAACCGGGGCTGTATCAGCGCCTGGCTCTGGCCTGCGCTTTACTGGGCTCACCGCAGCTCCTTATCGTGGATGAGTTGATTAAGGATATAGACCTTTATTCCCGTCGGGTTATTTTAAGGGAAATTCAGGCTTTTCGGGAAAAGGGCGGTACGGTAGTATGTGCTTTCAGCAATATGGAGTTTTATGAGCACATGTCCCGGGTCGCCTGGCTTGATAATGGCAGGATAAGTATCTACGAACCCGAAGCTGCTAGAGAACATTGGGACAGCATGGTTCATTCTTTGGCAGAAGGGCAGGGTGGAACTGATGCTTAAACAATGCCTGGCGATAACACGCCGGGAATTTTATTATATGTGGCGTGACAAAGGCTTGCGTTACATTTTGCTGCTGGCCTCTCTGATAGGATTGCTGTTGTTCGCGGGCATTTATAGTGCACAGGTATTGCAGGATATTCCTACCGCAGTGGTCGATCTGGATAATTCCAGTCAGAGCCGGGCCCTGGTGCAGAAACTGGAGAATGCTGAAAATCTTAAGGTAACGGCGCGCCTCTCTAATTATGCTGAAGTCCGTGAGTTATTGGAACAGGGCCGGGTAGTGGTAGGGGTTGTCATTCCCGAGAATTTTGGCCGCGA
>DHSK01000183.1 GCA_002408445.1 Syntrophomonas sp. UBA5288 | reverse complement strand
GAAGCCAACGCAGAAAAACAAACAACCAACCAACCGTAGTCCGGTCTACAGGGCGATAGCCCTTCAGGCCGGTGCACGGCATAGCATGGAGAAAACGAACGACCGGCCTGCTGCGGTGCGGTGTTAGGATGCGGTTTATGATTTCAATGGGTACCTGGACTAAAAAACATCCGTTATGCAGGACCAAAAAATAATTTTGGGACTTTTCATTTTAAACATGGAACAAAATCCTGCATTAATCGTCATAACAACTAGCCACAAAAATCTAGTGGAGGAAATAAGGTGGCGATAAGTATTAAATTTTCTTTATCTCCACTGAACACCTAAAAAATCCATACATCTGAAAGGAGGAAATAAAGCCCTTAATCGTTTATCCATCAAAGGATAGATCACCTAAAGAATTCATAATTCATAATCATAAAATTAATAGGAGGTAAACACATGCTAAGAAGAAGCAAAACTTTATCCATAGTTATGTCCTTATGCCTGTGCCTGGCAATGTTAGCACCTGTCTTCGTAGCACCGCAGACAGCTCAGGCAGCCGGTGCAATAGAATATTCAGCTGGTGCTACTGCAACTGTAGAGACAGATTCTATAGCTCAGGAAGTAAATGTCAGTATAGTAATTAGTATACCCGAAGCCAAAGTATTTAAAGAGGCTTACAATTACTTCAGCATAAAACTACCTTCCGGTGTGGAATTTGATGATGTAGCAGCAGATGTTGAACTTGATGCTGATCCCTTAAATATAGTTTCCGGCCCTACACCTTCTGGTAAGGGTACTGTAGATTTTGCAGTAAATAATCCTGGAGCCGCAGCGACTGGCGAACAAACGATGGTTGTAACCATCGATAAATTAAAAGTTAAGAGTGGTTCTGGAGATATAAAAGTCGATATTACTGCTCCGTCAGGAAGTGTATTTCCTAGTGGTACTGTAACCATAGGTAAGATTGTCAGTGGCGGTGGAACTAACAGCTCGGTAACCAAGGTTGTAGATATGGGTGATAAAGATATAACCTTAGGTTCAATTACTATAGAAGAATTAATATCTTCTATAGAGCCAGGCGAAATAATAAAATTAAAGTTGAGCAAGGGGTTCAAATGGGTAACAACTACTGGTACTGCAACTGGTGGTTGGAATTTCCCTGCAACAGTAGGAACCTTTAATAGAACAGCCGACAAAAATCAAGAATTAACTCTTACCGTTCCGCCTAGCGTTGCCAATATTTCCGGAGCTGGAAAAATTCAGTTTGACGGTTTAGAAATTACAGCTACCAATGATGCAAATTATGGCGATGTAACAGTTACGGTATCTTCTGATAAAGATAATGTAACAGAAGAGGATATCTTAGTGGCCAGATATGGTGATTTTGGCGTATCAATAAATGAAGGCACCAAGGAAACTGTCACATCAGGACGGACTGAACAAGAAATAGGCGATTTTACTATTAAAGAATCAGTTGCCGGTAGTATTCTGGGCGATGACCGTTCAATCAAACTAGAGTTACCCGATGGTGTTGAATGGATTGCCGATGATGATGATGCACTTAGTTATGGACCTAAAGTGGAAGTAACAGATGGTGACTTCACTGCTCCTGCAGCATCAGCATGGACCGTGGAAGATAGCGACCATCAGATTCTTAAATTAAAAGTTACAGATGCAATGACAAGTGATGAAGCATCAACTTTAAAAATTAAGGATGCAAAAGTTAAAATTAAACCCGATTTTGAAGGCCCGATTGAGCTCACAATCAGCGGAAGCGCTGGAGTCGAAGGCACTGTCGTAGTTGCCGAAGCCGTGAAACCGGTTAAGATCAGTGCCGAAAACGTTAAAGACATCATTGTTGGTCAGACCAGCCAAAAAGTAGCTGACATTATTCTGACTGAAGCTGACAAAGATATGATCCTGGATACTACAAACCATAAGGACATTGTGATTAGTCTTGAAGATGGCTACAAATTCACCAGCAAACCGACTGTAACCGTTGAAGAGGGAGACCTGCAAATAGACTCAACCAAGCTCATAAATGAAGACAACGACCTCAAACTGGTAGTAAAATATGGAAGCACTAAAGCCAGCAAAATCAGAATTTCAGATGTTGCTGTCACAGCTTACAGATATGTACCGGTAGGACCGGTCAAAGCTGAGTTAGTTGGAGCTGATTTCAAAGTTGATAATGCTGATTCCCAGAAAATTACTGGTGTTAACGGCGGCAGCACCGCTCTGGTAGATTGGCCTACCGATAAATCCCTGGGTAGTGTAGTAATTGCCAACTGTGTAACTCCGGCTGAAGGCGCCAGCACACAGTTTAAGATTGGCTCCAATGTTTACACTGTAAACGGCGTTGCCAAGATCATGGATGTTGCTCCGTACATCAAAAACAGCCGTACTTATGTACCTGTTCGTTACCTGGCCTATGCACTGGGCGTAACTGAGAGCAATGTAGTCTGGGATGCCGCTACTAACAAAGTTACCATCACCAAGGGTGACAAAGTAGTTGAGCTGACCGTTGGCAGTACCACCATTACCGTTAATGGTGAAGCACAGACCATGGACGTTGCTCCTGAAATCACTAACAGCAGAACCATGCTTCCGGCTCGCTTCGTAGCTGAAGGCCTTGGCGCTACTGTAGGATGGGATGCAGCTAGCAACACTGTATACGTACAACAATAAGCTGTAAACTCTAGATTATCTAATGGCCGGGTTCTCGAGAGAACCCGGCTTTTTAATACCTTATTGCGTGTAGAGCCATGAGTATATTGATCTCGAAGGTGGCCATTTTTTATGGAATATTAATGTTGACACCCTAATATTTTCCGCCGTATAATTTAATCATAATCGACCGGCGGGTCGGAAAATGGGAGGTGGTATTATTACTAGATTGCTTAAAAAACTAACACCTTTATTATTGCTTGTTTTCGTAGCTGTTGCTATTATGCCGGGAACGGCGGTGGCTCAGGAGGATAGCAGTGCCCTGACTATGCAGCAGGCGCTGGATATGGCCTATAAGCATAATCCTGATTTAAGGAAAGCCCAGTTGGATTTGGATAAGGCACAGATTAATCGGGACGATGCGGCAAAAGCGGTAAGTTACATACCTGCTAACGGGCTTGTATATCCCTCGGTTCAGCAAGGGTATAATCAATTCCAACAGGCGGAAATAGGTCTTAAAGTAGCTAAACGGACTGTGGCTACGGAAAAGGACCGGTTGTCGAAGGATATTATAAATGCATATACCACAGCTTTAAAAAATTATAATACCATGGAGACGACCAGACTTACCTTGGAGGATTTAAAGCAGCAGCTTTCAGTATCCAATATTGCCATGCAAACCGGGATGATGTCTGATTATGACCTTTCTGCCGTACAAAACGGTATCAGGCAGGCCGAAAAAGGCTATCAGGCAGCTCAGGCCCAGTATGATGCTTCGCTGGCGGCACTTGCAGCCTTACTGGGGCAAGGGTCCAATTGGAAGCCTGAGCTGAACAGTAAAGCGGTATTAACAAAATATCAAAGAGAAGACCTGGCTATTGAATTGAGCCGCGGACTGGAGCAGTCTACCGCAGTCTGGCAGGCTCAGGCCCAGGTAGATATTGAAAAAAGTAAAGAAACCTGGATAATGCCCAATATTAGTTCCGATATGCAAAGCATTAATACAGGAACGGCCGAGACGACGCTGGAGCAGGCCAAAATAGCTACCCAGTCGGCTATTGAGCAACTGTATTACGGTATCGATGCTACCGAAGGCCAAATAGCTGCGGCCGAGGCTGCCAATGTGCAGGCTCAGCGTGATTTGGAAATAGCCCAATTAAAATATGATGTGGGTTTGGCGACGAAGTACAGCATGCCGGGTGCCTCAGGTTCATCCAGTCTGGCCGCAGCCACTTTGGCTGCTCAGAAGGCGCAGTATAACCTGGATTCGCTGCAGGCCGGCCTGGCAGGAATGAAAGCACAGTTTGCCTATCTTACCGGCCAAACCGTTTATGATGCCGAGGATTGGACGCCCGAACCGCAGGCTGTAGCAGCAAACAAATAGAGAGAGTTTCGATAAGCAATAGAAAAGAGACTTAGCCCACCCGCGAGGGTGGGCTATTTGCGCGTGAAAAAACATATATATAGTAGAGCTCAGCTCCGCCAGAGCCGATTTTTCAGAAAATATCGTTTATTTTCTATGTATTGTATTGTTATTTTGGGTGTGCTACATTTCTTGGTAAGCAAACTATATATACAATACGAGAGATAAATGTACAGAAGGGGAGGTAGTTATACATGCCTGACAGTGTGGTTAATGTCTTAAACAAAAAGAAAATAGCAGTGGCTGTGCTGCTGGCGGTAGTAGTAATAGGAGCTGCATCTATGCTTTACGGCTACTTTTACCATCAACAGCAGGCTCTGGCCGAGGAGCGTAACAGCCTGACGGCTACCGGTACGATAGAAGCTGCTACGGCTATGGCTTCTTTTAAGGTGCCGGGCCGGATTGACAGTTTTTTGGCTAACGAAGGCGACCGGGTGGAAAAAGGACAGGAACTCGGTATATTGGAGGATGCCGAGCTAAGAGCCAAGCTGGCTCAGGCCCAGGGGTTGTCGCAGGCGGCCCAGGGAAGTGCACAGCAGGCGGGTAATGCGGTTAATCTTACCAGTGAGACGGTTAATGCCAGCATTGAACAGGCCCAGGCCCTGGTAACCAAGGCCCAGGTTGGGGTAACCAATACCAAGCAACAATATGATAGGGTCAAGGTTTTGAATGAAAGCGGAGCGGCTTCCGACAGTCAGCTGGATCAGGCTGCTAATGCCTACCAGGCTGCCTTGAGCGATCTGGACGCAGCCCAGGGTAAATTGAATGAAGCTTTGGCCGCACGGATGCAGGTACAGGTAGCCCAGTCCCAGAGCCTGGCGGCAGCGGGTAATGCCAGCGCTGCTCAGGGCGGAGTACAGGAGGCCCAGGCTTACCTTAACAATACTCATTTGAAATCACCTATTTCCGGTTATATCACCCAAAAGCTGCTGGAAGCGGGAGAAATGGTTAATGCCGGAACCCCGGTGATGGAGGTTACTGATTTAAAACATACATACGTGAAAGTATATATCGATGAGAAAAAGATAGGCCGGGTGCAGTTGGGACAGACGGCAGAAATTAAGGTGGATGCCTATCCCCATAAGGTTTTTAGGGGTAAAGTGGTATGGATAAATGATGCCGGTCAGTTCGCGGTTCACAAGGCGGTCAATGAACAATATAACCATGATATCCGCAGTTATGAAGTCAAAATAGACCTTCCCAACCCGAAGCTGGAACTTAAGACCGGGATGACGGCCACCGTGAAGATTTTGGAGAAGGTGAAATAGGTTATGGATGAGCAGAAATCGCCCGTAATCGAAGTAACGGATTTAGTACAGCGGTTAGGTCGGGAAGAGATATTAAAAAGTTTGTCTTTTCAGGTGTGGCCGGGAGAGTGTTTCGGAGTTTTCGGGTTAAGAGGCTCCAGCAAAACCAGTTTGCTGCATATTCTGGCGGGGGTTGACCGTTATACCTCCGGAAATGTAAAGGTTTTGGGCTGTGATATCAAGAAAGATCAAGGCTTTAAAAAACATACGGGGCTGGTAACACAGGTGAAAAGCCTGTTCCAGGATTTGAAAGCAGGAGAAAACCTGGATTTTATCGCTAATCTTAAGAATGCCGGCCAGGCCAATGTAAGGGAAGTAGTCTCACGTTTGGAACTGGAAGACAGCCTGCGAAAAGGTGTGAATCAAATAGAGCCGGGGGTGTATCAGCGCCTGGCTCTGGCCTGTGCTTTACTGGGCTCACCGCAGCTTCTTATCGTGGATGAGTTAATTAAGGATATAGACCTTTATTCCCGTCGGGTTATCTTACGAGAAGTGCAGGATTTTCGAGACAAGGGCGGTACGGTAGTAAGTGCTTTCAGCAATATGGAGTTTTACGAGCACATGTCCCGGGTCGCCTGGCTTGATAATGGCAGGATAAATATCTACGAACCCGGAGCGGCGAAAGAACATTGGGATAGCATGGTTCATTCTGTGGCAGAAGGGCAGGGTGAAACTGATGCTTAAACAGTGCCTGGCGATTACACGCCGGGAATTTTATTATATGTGGCGTGATAAAGGCTTGCGCTACATTTTGCTGCTGGCGTCTCTGATAGGATTGCTATTGTTCGCAGGCATTTATAGTGCCCAGGTGTTGCAGGATATTCCTACCGCAGTGGTCGATCTGGATAATTCCAGTCAGAGCCGGGCCCTGGTGCAGAAACTGGAGACTGCTGAAAATCTTAAGGTAACGGCGCGTCTCTCCAATTATGCTGAAGCCCGTGAGTTATTGGAAGAGGGCCGGGTGGTGGTAGGGGTCGTTATTCCCGAGAATTTTGGCCGCGA
>DHSK01000143.1 GCA_002408445.1 Syntrophomonas sp. UBA5288 | reverse complement strand
AATCCCACGGCAGATTCTTTAAATGCAGCAGTAGCATGTGCTATAATATTGCAAGAGGCATTTAGGCAACGCAGCAATGCTCCTTCTTGTGTTGATAATACACATATGCTATAATTTGCACAGTTCGGCCCTACATTAAATTAAGGGGTGGACCGTTAATGGTAGATCAGGCAGAAAGCTTATGGTGTCTTTTTGAAGAATCAGGTTGTATTATATACTACCTGCTATATAAAATGTTAATGCTAAATTAAAAATAGAAATGCGATGAACAGGACAAGTACCATACCTGTCAAAACTCCTCCAGGGAGATTGTATCATCGACTGGAAATACAATCAGGAGCAGGGTGTGCGAATTCACCTGGAAGCAGTTGACTGAATTGTGCAGTAAGTTGTAACGGCGCCCACCGTTAAAGGGAAAAGTGAGCCTGAATAATTATATTATTCAGGCTAAATAGGGTGGTACCGCGGAAATTAACTTTCGTCTCTGGCAGATGAAAGTTTTTTAGTTTTCTGAGTAGGAGGTTATTGAATGTTAGACCGGCTTAAAGAGATTAAGACCACAGTAGAGGAAAAAATCAATCAGGTGACAGACATTGAAGCTTTAAATGAACTTAAGGTCAAGACATTGGGGAGAAAAGGTGATGTTACTTTATTCCTGCGCAACCTTAAAAATTTGAGCGGTGAAGAAAGGGCCCGGGCAGGGAAAACTGCCAATGAGATCAAAGCCGCCCTCGAGCAATTGATCGAAGAAAAAGCCCATGAAATAGCCAGGAAGGAAATGGAGACCCGGCTGGCCGGTGAGAAGATAGATGTAACTCTGCCGGGATTGCCTTTTGCTCACGGTGGTAAACATCCTATCACTATGGTCAGGGATGAAATCAAATCTATTTTTCTGGGATTGGGTTTCAGCGTAGCGGAAGGACCTGAAATCGAGTCGGATTATTATAATTTTGAAGCTCTTAACATACCGCGCGATCATCCGGCGCGTGAAATGCAGGATTCTTTTTATATAACTGAGGACATCCTGTTAAGAACGCATACCTCCCCGGTTCAGGTGCGGACTATGGAAAAACTGGCGCCTCAATTGCCGGTTAAAATAATCGTACCGGGCAAGGTCTACCGCAAAGATGATGATGCCACTCATTCACCGATGTTTAATCAGGTTGAAGGGCTCTTAATTGATGAAAATATAACCTTTGCCAATTTAAAGGCTATCCTTATGCTTTTTGCCCAGAAGATTTTTGGCGAAGACGTTAGAGTGCGCTACCGTCCCAGTTTCTTCCCTTTTACTGAACCGAGTGCCGAAATGGATATTTCTTGTGTGATGTGTGGAGGAAGCGGATGCCGGGTATGTTCACATACCGGATGGCTGGAGATCCTGGGCGCCGGCATGGTTAATCCCCGCGTGTTAAAGTACGGTGGCTACGACCCGGAACAGGTTACCGGTTTTGCCTTTGGAATGGGAATTGAAAGAATCGCCATGCTGAAATATGGAATTAACGATTTACGCTTGTTCTATGATAATGATAAGAGATTTTTAGAACAGTTTTAGGACGATTCAACACAGAAGGACACAGATTCAAAATGATGAACACAGATTTTTATTGTACAATTTACAACCCGTAGAACGGCCTACAAGGCGATAGCCCCTCAGGCCGGATCAGAGATTTGGAACCGTAGGGTAGGCTGCGCAAAGTGTCAAAGGGACACATTCTGGCAAACACCTGATAAGGAGGATTATGATGGGAGTTTCGATTAACTGGTTGAAACAATATGTGGATATCGACTGGACCCCTGACCAACTGGAACATAATTTGACCATGGCGGGGATAGCTATAGAAGGCGTGGAAGAAGTTAATAATGATGCCGTCATGGAATTGGATCTTACCCCTAACCGGGGAGACTGTATGGGACTTATTAATCTGGCCCGGGAAGTTGCAGCTTTGAACGGGGCCGAACTGCGTATTCCGGAGGCAACATTAACGGAAAATAATGAAGACATCAGCCAATACATTGATGTTAAGATTGATGCCCCGGACTTGTGTTTGCGCTACGCGGCCCGGGTGATCAAGAATGTGACCATAAAAGAGTCCCCGCTCTGGATGCAGGAATGGTTGCTGAGCGCCGGGATCAGACCGATCAATAATGTGGTCGATGTCACCAACTATATACTTTGGGAAACTAATCAGCCCTTGCATGCATTTGACTATGATCTGCTGGGTGCGAACAAACAGATAGTAGTGCGTAAAGCCCGGGAAGGTGAAAAGTTCATTACTCTGGATGATATGGAACGTGAACTAACCAGTGAAATGCTGGTTATAACCGATGGCCAAAAACCGGTGGCACTGGCAGGTATTATGGGCGGACAGAATACGGAAATCAATGATAATACCACCACCGTATTACTGGAATCGGCCTGCTTCCAGGGAACCAATATAAGAAGGTCATCCAAAAAACTGAATTTACGCAGTGATTCATCGGTTCGCTTTGAAAAGGGTACTGATGTAAATGGTGTGATTTATGCCGTTGACCGTGCCGCCAGCCTGATTCAGGAAACGGGTGGGGGAGAAGTGGTGGCGGGGATATGTGATGTTTATCCTGTGCCTCAGGCTCCCCGGCGTATTCTGCTAAGACCTGAACGGGTCAATCATTTACTGGGTACGCAGATCAGCCTGGATGAAATCACTGAATATTTGCATAAACTTCGTTTCAAAATCACGCCCATGGATAATTATTTGGCCGTGGAAGTGCCCACCTACCGGCCTGATATTGAAATGGAAGTCGACCTGATAGAAGAGGTGGCAAGGCTTTACGGTTATGACCGTATTCCCTCAGTTTTGCCCTCCGGACCGGTAGCAGCCGGCGGGCTTAATCCGAAACAGCTGTTTATCGATAGAGTGGGAGAAATTTTGGCGGCGCGGATGCATGAGGTGATAAATTACAGCTTTATCAGTCCCTCCTGGTTCGACCGCCTGCAGCTTGCCCCGGACAGCACTCTGCGTTCGGTAGTCGCCATCGCCAATCCGTTGTCGGAAGAACAAAGCGTAATGCGCACTCTGTTGCTGCCGGGTCTGCTTGACAGCATAAGCCGCAATCTGGCTAAAAAGAACAGCAATCTGGCTTTTTATGAGATCGGCAAAGTATTTTATCCCACTACCAGCGGGTTACCGGAAGAAAAATTGAAATTGGGTGCGATAACTGCCGGTACGACCGAAGTGAACTGGTTAAAACATAAAGTGGAGATGGATTTCTTCTATCTCAAGGGAATTTTGGAGCAATTGCTGATCCGACTGGGTATCAGGCATTTTGAAATAGAGGCCTGTACTGTCGAAGGCTATCACCCGGGCCGGACAGCCCTTATTAAGATTAAGCAAAAAGAAATCGGAGTTATTGGAGAAGTGCATCCTCAGGTACTGCAGAATTTTGGAATCAAGGCCAGAGCCTGTGCTTTTGAATTGGATGTGGACGTTTTGTTTGAAATGGCTGAAGCTTCCATTATGATGCAGGAAATTGCCAAATATCCACCGGTAGAAAGAGATATCGCTGTTATCATTAAGAATGAGGTCAGTGTGGCGGAAGTGGTCAAGGTTATCCAGGAAGAAGAAACAGCTATCCTTAATGATATTGTGGTATTCGATATTTATGCCGGCGACCAGGTCCCGGCAGGCTATAAGAGCATAGCTCTAAAACTTCTATTGCAATCCAGGGATAAAACGCTGACTGATGACGAGGTTAATAAAGTCATAAATAATGTAATCAGTGCTTTAAAAACCAAGCTTGAGGCCGAACTCAGGTAAGAGAGAGTTTTGCATAATTCCAAAAACCTCATTTGTCATTGCTATGAATAATGTTCTTTTGTCATCCTGAACGTAGTGAAGGGTCTTTACATCTCGGATACTGCAAGATCCTTCACTACGTT
>DHSK01000169.1:4617-4964 GCA_002408445.1 Syntrophomonas sp. UBA5288 | reverse complement strand
CATTCTTTGTATCTGCAGACCCCACCCGAAGCCGGAGATTATATATATTGCCTTACCTTAAAGTATGACCAGGGTACGGTTGATTACGGATTTGTGGTACGAGTGCCGGATTATCATTTAGCCAGGATTGCCCAATTCCAAACGCCCTATATCGGAAATAACGTTAAGGTTTCAAGGCTGGCCGGCTTAATGCCTGCTCCTGACCCATGTTTTATCCAGCAGTATATTTCCATGGTGACGGATAAGCGGCCGTATAAACTGACCGTGTTTTATGAAACTAAAGCCAATGACTCCTATCCTGGTGCATGGCCCATAGTTGATAACGGCAGTGCCGTTTACTTAAATTT
>DHSK01000169.1:2509-4341 GCA_002408445.1 Syntrophomonas sp. UBA5288 | reverse complement strand
GAAATACGGAGACCTCACCGTGCTGAGGCAGAATTTGGACGAATTACAGTCAACATTAACCGCAATGCCTTCCAATCGCAAGGCAAACTAGAAGCTGATTGACCCAGTTCTACAGCCCTGAGACTTACGTGTCATCCTGAACATTAGTGAAGGATCTTTCCCCTTGCGAATCGGGAAGATCCTTCGGCTTTGCCTCAGGATGACATTGCACCGCCTTGCGTCCTTAATAGTCGCAAGGGAACATCAGTTGTACCCGTAGGGCATAGACCCGGCCTACGGTTTTATTTTCGTGATAAGATACTAAAAAGCCCTGCCCGCCTATGGTTGAGGCGGAGCAGGGCTCAGCTTAGAGGTTAGATTCTTACCGTGGCAGTGTACCAGGTATTATTTTTCTTGATCAGGAAGACATGTTTACCGGAATCCTGATTATCAGTATTGATCCAAAGGGTTTTATCAGATTTATCAGTAAGCTTGATTACATCATCATCCGGTGTTATCTGATACATGCAGGTGAAGCTGGTAAGGTTGAAATTACCCAGTTTGTATTCGGTATAGGTATCGCCATCCCGCTCTTCTTCATCACCGGTGGCGGTAACTGTCAGCTTGGTGGGCGCATCCCAGTAAATGACCGCAGCGTATGTTTTATCATTATCGTCGGTTACGGTTATGGTATACTTGCCGGATTCACGCTGAACGTCAAACCAGAGAGTTTCATCGCTGTTGGGATCAAGTGACACGATGGAACCATTATCTTTCTGCAGGGTTATTGAATCCACATCATCCTCGGCCAGGCTGATATCCTCATCATCTACTACAAATACATATTCTTCATATACTTTGCCGTCATGGCCGCCGGTCCGGCCGGTCGCTTCCAATGTTCCGGCAATAACTTCCTCGTCTTCATCTTCATTTTCCACAACAGTAACCTTACAGGTAGCTGATACGCTTGTATCCTTGGTAGATGTAGCTGTGATCTTTACCGTGCCGGTTTCGTCATCAGCCGCAGTAACTACGCCCTTTTTGACCTTGGCCAGACTGGTATCACTGCTGGACCAGGTAACATCATTATCAGTGTCGCCGTCTTCATATGTTACAACTGCTTTGAGCGTAATGGATTCCCCTTGCTCCACTTCGGCTGTCCTGGGCAGACTTACTGATTCAACGTCAGTTTCGTCGGTTTCGCCAGTTCCGTCGATTATGTCCAGCAGTCTTTCCAAAATCGCAGCCATCTCGGCCCGGGTGATATAATTGTTAGGATTAAAGTATCCGTTGGGAGTACCGCTGATAATTCCTTCCTGATAGAGCGCCAGAACGTAACCCAGCTCTTCATCAGTCATAAGAATATAGTCTTTGAAAGGAATATCGCTGGTATCTACCGGTTCCAAACCCAGCGCTTTGGCAATCATGACCGCAGTCTGGACACGGGATGCCTGTCCGTAGCAGTTGAAACCATTTGTTGGGATAATGTTCCTTTGGTAGGCTTTGTAGTAATCCTGCTGGAGCCATGACGGCACATTACTGTAGCCAGTATAATAATCATCTTCATCGCCTGTAGTAGCTTCAGCCGCAATACGCATAATCAGGGACAGAGCTTCGGCCTGGCTGAGTTGCTGATCCGGCCGGAAAGAGCCATCAGGATAACCTTGGAAGAGTCCGATATTGTACATGCTTCCGATGTAGTTGGACGCCCAATGAGACCCAACATCCTTAAAAGGCGATTTATTAAACCCTTTATTTGCCTTCATATTAGTTCTGAATTGTTGCTGCAGAGAAGCGTTGACCCTTTGCTGTAGGCCCCAGTTTTGATTTTGGAACTTTACTGTCTGCATATT
>DHSK01000169.1:0-2307 GCA_002408445.1 Syntrophomonas sp. UBA5288 | reverse complement strand
ACAGGTCCGGCTAATATAACTACCAGGACCAGACTCAGTACGACCGCTAAACTTCTTTTCATATTTATTCCTCCTTTACTATTCTTGTTTATATATACGCAGTAAATTTCTATTATTAGGGGTATGAAAAAAGTATTATTATTTAATTCCAGTTGGATACTTTCCCGCATAAAAAAACAACCAGGCATGGGAGCCATTCCCATACCTGGTTGTTCATGTCTGTTTTTAGAAGCTAACCTTGATGGCCCATGCGCCTGGTCTGGTCGAACATTTCTTTTATCGACCATAGATTTATAAAAGCATTATAGCCCCAGAACATGGACCAGGCGGAGCTATGTACGGCTGCACTTAAATAGACAAACGCCAGCCCCAGCAGCATAAAAGCGACCCAGGGCCGGCTGCCCCAGCAGGCTTCCAGCTTTACTATCAATATGTGATAAAGCCCTATGGTAACAAGTACATATAAGCCAAAATAAATACCAATCAATTGCATATAATCTACCTCCTCCGCAGGTATGAGAACTATCCCGCTGCTTTCTATTTCTTGTGCTTTTCGATTTGTTCGGCCAGTTCGTTCAAATAGGTCCAGCGTTCGAGCAGGTGTTCCAGACGCTGCTCGATTTCCTGCCGGGTGGGCATAAGTTTTTCCAATAATAAATAGTCGGTGGCAGCCTGGTCGATCTGAGCATTGATATCCTTTAATTCTTGCTCGGTATCAGCTATTTTATCATCAATTTCCTGAAATTCTCTTTGTTCATTGTAAGTAAACTTGAGAGGACGCTCTTTTTCGCCCTTTCTATCATTCTTCTTTTTAGATTCCGTCGCCGGACTTTCATCGGTTTTATCCGCTTTAACAGAATGCTCCAGATAATCAGAATAATTACCGGTATATTCACTGATTTTTCCTGCTCCCTCAAACGCCAGTATTCTCCTGGCGATCCGGTCTAAAAAATAGCGGTCATGCGATACGGCTATTACGGCCCCGGGGAAATCATCCAGATAATCCTCCAGTATGGTCAAGGTTTCGATATCCAGGTCATTACCGGGTTCATCCAATAAGAGAACATTGGGAGCACCCATTAAAATACGCAAAAGGTGCAACCTCCGTTTTTCTCCTCCTGACAGTTTGCCAAGGGTAGTCCATTGGGCTGCAGGCGTGAACAGGAAGGTCTCCAGCATCTGGGAAGCACTTAAGAGCTTCTGCCCGGTTTGCAGGTACTCGCCCGCCTCCCGTATATAGTCGATCACCCTCATATCATCCGGCAAATGGCTGCTTTCCTGGGGAAAATAACCGATTTTTACCGTACTGCCCATTTCCACACTGCCCGTAGCGGGCGTAATCTCACCGCTCATTATATGCAAAAGAGTAGATTTTCCTATACCATTCGGTCCTACTATGCCCAATCGTTCATCTCGGGCGATGGTACATGAATAGTCCGCTATAATCGTTTGAGGCCCAAAGTGGTGGGAGACTTCCTTAAGTACAATAGTTTTCTTGCCTAACCGGCTGGCCGCCGAAGATATCTGCAGCGGCGTGGCCGTGGTACGGGACGGCTCATCTTTAAGCTGTTCAAACCGTTGGATACGGGCTTTTTGCTTGGTACTGCGGGCCCGTGCCCCCCTTCGAATCCAAGCCAGCTCTTTACGCAAAAGGGCTTGTTTTTTACCGGCCGCAGCCTCTTCCTGGCTTTCCCGTTCCAGTTTGCGTTCCAAATACAGGCTATAGTTGCCGGGATAACTGTAAAGGTTGGCCCCATCTATCTCAATGATACGGTTGGTCACCCGTTCCAGAAAATAGCGGTCATGGGTGACCATCAAAAGTGCCCCGGCAAATCTTTGCAGATAATTTTCCAGCCAGTCAATAGCTTGATTATCCAGGTGATTGGTAGGCTCATCCAGGATCAGCAAATCCGCCGGATTCATCAGAGCCGTTGCGAGTCCTACCCTTTTGCGCTGCCCCCCGGAAAGCCGGCTCATCGGTACATCGAACTGGTTTATACCCAGACGGGTAAGTATGCCCCGGACCTCGCTTTCCAGATTCCATGCATCCAGTGCTTCCATCTGCTGGCTTAATCGCGCTACTTGCTGCGCCATGCCTGCACCGGCTGCTTCCGATCCGATTGCCTGGCGGTAGCGGCGCCAGACTTGCATAGCCGGAGCATCCCCGCTTAAGGCTGTATCCAGGACGGCAGCCTCCGGGTCATAAGGCGGATTCTGGGGCAGGTATTCCATACGCAGATTGCTGTTTCTTACCATCTGGCCCCGGTCAGGCTCTTCCCTACCCGCGATAAGCTTTAGAAAGGTCGA
>DHSK01000099.1:14205-23276 GCA_002408445.1 Syntrophomonas sp. UBA5288 | reverse complement strand
TCCTTCACTGATATCTTCGGCTTTTTCTGCTTCTACTGCAACTTCTTCATCTTCTTCCGCTTGCGCCTCATCAACTTCTACTATTGCTTCTTCATTCGCTTCATTTTCAACTACTGCCTCAGTAGTCATTTCATCGTTTCCATTTGCCTCCTCTGGGGCAACTTCAATTTCATCTTCTGTTTGTAAGGATTCTTCTGCCACTGGGTCTTCGGCATTCATTATAGGAGCTTGCATCATTTGGATGTTTGTTTCTTGGCCGGTTTTCTGGTCTCCACCCAGTAAGGTCCCGGCTTTGGTTATCAGTTCTTCTAATACGGCCTTGTTTTGAGTTGTATTAAGTGTTACCGCTTTAACTAATGCTGAAGCTGCATTGATATCATCTTGATTTACGCCCTCTTTTAATGCTAACGCCGATTCCTCAGCAAATACGTCCTCAAACAGTGCGTGGACTGCTTGCGCTGCAGAGAATATATTGGTCTGTTCTTCGGTAAAGCTCAGGGCCTTTTCTGCTGTTGCCGTTCCGTCATCGTATTGAACTGTTGCAACCGCTTTATCCGGTATGTCGTTTATTTTTGCAGACCAACTGTTATCCCAGCTAGTGGCTTTATATTGGCCACCAGCATCAATGGTTCCACTGGTTTGGCTTGCTCCGCCGTGTTTACTGTAGCCTGCCTCGTTAAAGCTTTGTTGGCCTAATAAGGTATCACCCTTATAAAGCTCTATTACTATGCTTGTCGTATCACTTATTTTCTTTCCTTTATTTACCGCATCAAGGTTAATTCCTACTCCATAGCCCAATACTCGAACTGTCCCGGCAGCTGTGCTGGCATAGGCTTTATTATCAGCTATAGTTACGCTGGTAATAGTTAATCTGTTATTGATTTCTGTTTCTATTTTTGTCAGAGCTGCAGCAAGAGCCTCAGTTGTATGTTGTGATCTAGCAAATTGTTTATCAGTATTGCTATCCCTTATTCCAATGATTTCCGTCAGTACTGCTACTCTGCCGTCTGCACCTAATGCTTCGTATCTGTCTACTAGATCCTGCAGTATGCTTACCTTATCTGCAACCGGTATGTCTGAATGGGTTCTGTAACTTACCGTCTGGAATCTCTCTAACAGCATGGTCACATAAGAGATGCCGTTAAGGGCTCCAATATTCTTGGCATTGTTCACCAAGTCCATTGATTCTTCGGTTACCAATCTGGTGGCTACCATGTCATTAAAGTATGTCGTTAAGGTAGCCAGGTCGTAACCTTCATTCGGCTTGTTGTTGTTCAGATCATAGAATACTGCTGTCTTTCTATTTTTTCCTCCAGTCGCAATCTTATCAAGCGCGGCATAGTCGCTTTTAGCACCTACATTTATGCCTAATGTGGTTAGGTAGCCTTCTAAGGCTCTCGGTGCATTAGCATAGACGTATTTCTCCGATGTCAGGTAATCATTTATTTCAGCAAGGGCTGTATATACATCTCCGCCCTGCCACTCCAATGTTGCCCTGTAGATTGTTACATCGTTTGTTACTATTAAATACTCATAGTTTCCTATAGCATTATCTTTCTTAAACCATAGGGTCGGATCGGTGTTAAGTTCTCTAGCGCCCCATTTCTCTTTGTCTTTTAAGGCAACTAGCTTAACATCGCTGGCTTTAAGAGGTACTTGCTTGCTATCAGCCATTAGCTTGTATTCCACATAGGCATCGCTGGTGTCAGGTCTAGTTCCTTCCTCTCCAGTCGATTCCCAAGTAGCGGGCTTGATTTCTTTATCCCAATTTAAGGTTGCAGTGTATACGTCACCATCGTTGGTCTTAACTTCATACGCCCGCACACCTCGGGTCGCTTCTACGTTAAACCACAGGGTGGCATCGGTATTAGCGGTTAAGTCTTGCCAATCCCCTTCACCAACTTTAACTTTGATGTATTTTATATTGTCTTCAACTAAGGAGATGTTTTCTCCACCTGCCACCAGTTTGTATTCGGCATAGATCTTGCCTGCCGCATCGCCTGCTGTATCAGGAGCTATGCCTACGTTGCCGATTGGAACAAAATTAGCTTCGGTTGGCTTTACTACTGTAACCACACAGCTATCATACTTACTGCTATTCGCATCAGAGGTTGCTGTGATAGTCGCTGTTCCCGCTGCTACTGGTGTTACTACCCCATTAGCATCAACAGTTGCAAATTTTTCATTGTCTGACTTCCAAATAACCTTCTTATTGCTGGCATCGGTCGGCTTTACTGTTGCCGTTATCTTTCCTGTTGCTCCTCCGGCATATAAGGTCATTTCTGTTTTATCCACACTAATACCACTTACAGCTACGGTGGAGCTTCCCCCTCCACCACCGCCGCCACCGCTGCTGGATTTATTTACAGTGGGTTCTTTAACCCCTGATGCAACTGTTTGAGTGGTGGGTTTGGTTTCGAAAGTTACGCCGCTAGCATTAATGGTTGCCTGTTGAACAGTTCCTTTTCCGGTGACGTCTACTTTGGCGTCGGCCACCAGAGTGCTTATGGTGGTGTTGTTATCAGTATTTACAGTAACCCCTTCGGTTTTAACCTGGAAATTATCCACCTTGGCATTGACCAGATTGATCTCTATTTTGCCATCGACTTTTTTATCAACTATGATGCCTTCAAAGCCTTTTCCAGTTAAATCTGCTTCCTCAACTTTTACACTGGACTGGGCAATTAGTTGATTAATATCGGAGGTTCCGGAGGCAACAATGCGTACCGGGCCACTATCTTTGATAACATAGGTTTTCCCGGTCTGGGTATCAATGAGATATACACTGTTGGTACCTCCGCCATTGATATATGTATTGCCTTTGACGACAACTTTTTTCAAGGTAACATTGCCATCACCGACTGCTTTGTCAATGGTAAGATCACCTTCGATGATGGTATTTTGCAGGATAACATCCTTGGCTTTTATAGTTACATCGCCAGTAACGGTTATAGACCCGGTGGCTGGTCCATAGGTGCCGGCCTGGTCGTAAACTTTAGAATCATCAGCAGGAATTTCCGGAGTGGGAGCCGGTTTATTCATTGCTTTACTTAAGGCTACTACTGCTTCTGCTCTGGTGATGGGATTATTGGCTTTAAACGAGCCATCAGGATATCCATTCATGAATCCAGCTGTGACTGTTGCTCCGATGGCACCTTTACTCCACTGAGATATACCGGCGGCATCGGTAAATTTTGCTGCTGCGCTTTCATTTTGGGTTAATCCTTTTACCTTCATGATAACAACCGCCGTTTCCTGTCGGCTTATAGGGCTATCAGGCTTAGCTGTACCATCGGCATACCCGGTAAAATAACCTGCCGCTTTAGCTTTGGCAACAGCATCTGCATACCAGGCGTCTGCCGTAACATCTTTATAGTCAACAGTTGCTTTCTCCTTATATCCGAAAGCCCCATTGACTATTACCATAAACTCTGCCCGCGTAATATTATTATCCGGCTTAAAAGTTCCGTCCGGATATCCGTTTACCAAACCTTTATCCATCCAATCCCCAACCTGAACTTTGGCCCAATGGTTGGCAAGATCAGTCGGAGATGCCGCGAACGCTATTGATGGAAACATCGCCATAATCATTATAATGGTAACAATAATAGATAAATTCCTGTTCTTAAATCTCCGTGTTAAACTCACTATAAACACCTTTCCTTTCAATATTCTACCAGTCAAAAATTTTTTTGATCATCATCCCTTTCTCTTAATTTCAAAAATCCAACGGAAGTATTTTAAGAATTATCACCTCCAAAACTCCTGTGTAGTTAAACTTGTTACATTTTGTGACAATTTTGAACATAATAATACCGTAAATCTTCCTCTTAACATTTGTACGCAAACATAGTACAATTCGTATATGGTGGTAAACAATTTAGGCATTCGGTTAAAAAAATTAAGATTAGAGCATGCTCTCAGTCAGGCTGACCTGGCCCAAATACTTGGAATATCAAGGTCAGCCATTGCCAGTTATGAGAACAATCTCCGCAACCCGGATTATGACACACTCATCCATATGGCCGAGTTTTTTGAGGTTAAGGTCGATTATCTGCTGGGTGTTAATCTGTTAAATTTTAGTTCATCTGTAGATTATCAGCACATATTAAGGGAGATTCATGAAGTATTACAATCTTCGACGCTTAATGACGATAAAAAGCAGCAAATTATGAATGAAGTCAGTGATTATTTTAAATGGAAGATTCATCAGGCTCAGCAGGACTTGCCTCCAAAAAAAGAATAACATTAGAAGACTCAACAACTTTTATAACCATTTTGTCCAAACTGCGATTACTCAGAACACCTTCCCAGCAATTATCCTGGCCTCTCCATATACATCCAACGAAATTCTTCAAGTCCTCCCGCGATAGGCTCATTCCATCTAATCCCCCCCTTTCATATACAGTCTACAAAATATAAATGACAAGAGTTTGTCATCCTTTTTAAAAAATATGCAACTATTCTTTTGTTACTATTAGTAACTATTCTATAATATTTTGTTGTGTCCTGCATTAATTTGTACTGTTTTAAAACCATCCATATTGCATAAATGCAAAACACCCCCGCCCGTCGTAAGGTGAGGGTGTTTTGCATTTATGAGCTTTATGGAAATTTAACTAATTAGTAATCTAAAGCCTCCAGCGGAATATTAAGAGCCGATGCGTCTCCATCGGCAATAATATCTGCAGTGGTAAATACGTTAGGAACGATATTACGCATATAAAAACGGGCGGCTGCAACTTTCCCGGTATAAAAACTATAATCAAAATGTTCCGGACCAACTTCTTTTGCCCTTCTGGCCGCCAGCAAGGCTTGCTCCAGCAGCAGGCTTCCACTATAAAGCTGAGATAAAGCTGTCAGGATACGGCGGGAGTAAAGTGGAATCATGCCAAAAGCTTTATCAGAAGTATACCCCATCATGGCTTTTTGAATTTTACCAAAAGCAGCCAGTCCTTTACCGAGATTGGCAAATTCCCTGCTAAACTCCTGGTCATCCTTGTTATTTTCATAAAATGCCTGCATATCTTGCATGAAGTGGGCGAAAACTGCACCTTTTTTCATGGTCATTTTCCGTCCCACCAGATCTAACGATTGAATAAAGTTGGTTCCTTCCCATATGGAATAAATTTTAACATCCCGGGCGATTTGGGCCACCGGATATTCTTCACAATAACCATAGCCACCGTAGACCTGTATCGCTTCGCCAATTAGCCACCAGGCTTCATCCGAAGGATAGGCTTTGCACAAAGGCGTGGTGACTTCGATTAAATCATTGGCCCGGGCCCGCTTTTCCGCATCTTGATCGTGGTTACGAACATCAAAAGCAAAATAGGTTTTGTATAACATGGCCCGCATTGCTTCTACGTGGGCTTTTCCCATCAAAAGAGTTCTTCTTATATCTTCGTGATTAATAATGGCGGTACGCCCGGCTTTGGGATTAGTCATCAACCTTCCCTGGACCCTATCTCTGGCATAGTCACGGGCATTGTAATAGGCGTTGGCCAGACATGAAAGAGCGCAATGCCCGGTTTCCATGCGCGCCATGTTCATCATCTGAAACATCTGGGCCATTCCTTCTCCTATACCATCATTATCGAGCGGGTTTTTGCCCAATAACCAGCCACGGCAGTTATTATTTTCGCCCATAGCCAGCGCGGCGGTACAGGAGCCATGCTGGCCCAATTTGTGCTCCACTCCGGTAGTGGTTACATCATTATCTTCGAGGCTGCCATCTTCGTTCACCCAGTATTTAGGGACCACAAAAAGGGATATGCCTTTGGTGCCTGGAGCAGAACCTTCCACCCTGGCCAGATAAAGATGGATTATATTTGAGGTGAAATCATTATCTCCACCCGTAATGAAAATCTTGCTGCCTTTTATCTTGAAAATGCGGGGATCTTCGGTGGGATAGGCTTTGGAAAGGATATCGCCTACATCGGACCCGGCCGACGCTTCCGTCAAGCACATAGTGCCGGTCCAGGTTCCGTCCATCATCTGAGGCAGGAACATAGATTTTACTTCATCCGAACCAAAGCTTTGAATAAGCCCGGCAGCACCGCTGGTAAGGATAATATAAGGGGCAAAGGTCGGATTAGCGGCTTGCAGCAGTTCCCATACCATGGCATAAAGAATATGGGGGAGAACCATGGCCTCTTCCGATTCGTCAATATTGCTGGTTCCCCACCCTTCACTTTGCAATTGCTTAAAAAGAGGCCCGAAGGTCGGCGGCAAAGCCACTTTGCCATTTTCCAGCTTGACCGGATGGCTATCACCGTCTTCATTTGTCGCTTCAACCACCTCTTTACACATTTTTAAAATGGGAGCGAGAACCGACTTGACATCTTCTTTGGCGTAATAATCAACAAATTGCGGATAATTAAAAATCTGTTCTGTAGGAAGCCATTCCTGCAGTATAAATTCCAAGTCGCGGGTATTCTGATAAGCAAAATTAGATGACATAATACTGGCTCCTTTCAAAAATTTAAGAATCCTCCCGGTGTTAATATAACGAAGGTCGAAGGATTAGGTTAGCATATGATTAAATGTCCCTGGTCCAAATGCAGGCCATGGCCGGTCCACCGCCTACACAGAGGGAGGCGCCGCCCACCGTGGCTCCCAGTCTTTCCATCTCGTAGTAGAGGCTGACCTGGATGCGCAGGCCGGTGGCTCCGACCGGGTGGCCCAGAGCGATGCCGGAGCCGTTGTTATTGACATTTCCGTATTCCCCTACCGTGCCTATGTTAATGTCAATGTCCTGTTCTTCTTTCATCATCTTTTTGACGCCGATAACCTGGGCGGCAAAAGCTTCATTTATTTCCCAATAATCAACATCGCTATACTTCATGCCGGCCTGTTGCAGACACTTGGGGATGGCTCGGGCCGGGCCCAGGCCCATATAGTAGGGATCAACCCCAACCGAACAGATGTTGACGAGTTTCATAAGCGGTTTAATCCCCAATTCCTGAGCTTTTTTCTTGGTCATCAAAACAGCCGCCGCCGAAGCGTCGTTAATTCCTGAAGCATTGGCCGCAGTAGTTACTCCATCCTTACTGAAAGCGGTGGGAAGCTTGCTCATTGCTTCCAGGCTGGCTCCCCGGATAGGATGTTCATCAGTATCAAAAACAGTAACTTTTCCTTTCTTGCCCGGAATTTCCACCGGCACAATCTCCCTTTTGAAACGGCCTTCATCAATAGCTCTAACCGCCCGGGTATGGCTGATCAGGGCCACCTCATCGGCTTCCTCCCGGGTGATGCCATATTTTCTGGCTATATTATCAGCCGTGCCGCCCATATGACTGCCGGCCAGTTGGCAAACCAGGCCGTCGGCAAGCATGGCATCCTGGATTTTGCCGTCACCCATACGGTGGCCCCAGCGGCCGTTCTGCACGATGTAAGGAATATTGCTCATGCTTTCGGTTCCTACCACCAGAGAAATATCGGTTTTGCCCAGCATCAGATTCATAGCGGCAATTTCTGTTGCCCGCATCGAAGAGGCGCAGTTCTGCTGAATAGAACAGGAAACCGAGCTATGCTCCATACCGATTCCCATCGCTACGATGCGGGGAGGCATAGAGCCATTGCCATGAAACACGCCCATCCCGTAAACAATTTCATCTACCTGGGAAGGCTCCAAACCAGCCCTCTTGATAGCTTCAGCAGCAGCTATTTTTGAAAGGGTATTGGCCCGCACCGACTTCAGCGAGCCGCCAAAGTCGCCAATGGCGGTTCTGCAGGCTGAAACCATTACTACTTCATTAATCTCTCCAGTCATCAAAACATTCCCCCTTAATAAATATGTTGGCGAATTACCTATTGTCCCTTAAATTGCGGTTTGCGTTTTTCTACAAAGGCCTGAGTACCTTCCTTCATATCTTCGCTGGCTACGCATAGGCCGAAGAAATCTGATTCGATTCTTAAACCGCTTTCCAGATCACCCTGTAACCCTTGGCCAATAGCCAGCTTTGAATAACCTACCGACAGAGGAGCATTTTTCATAATCTGCCTGGCTAATTTGCGTGCCTGCTCCATTAATTCTGCAGCTGGATATACATGATTAACCAAGCCTACCCGGTAGGCTTCGGCAGCATTTATGGTGCCTGCGGTAAAAGTCAATTCCTTGGCCCGCCCTTCCCCAATAAGCCGGGGAAGCCTCTGGGTGCCTCCATAACCGGGTATCACTCCCAGACTTACCTCAGGCAGCCCGAAGACAGCCTTGTCGGAGGCCAGACGAATATCGCAGGCCAAAGCCAGTTCACATCCGCCCCCCAGAGCGAACCCATTAACCGCAGCTATTACCGGTTTTTCCAAAACATCCAATTTGCGAAAAATCTGCTCACCTTCGTCGCTATAATATCGTGCCTGGGCGGATGACAAACCCATGAAACCGATTATATCTGCTCCAGCTACAAAAGCCTTGTCCCCTGCTCCAGTAACAATAAGAACTTTTATCTCTTCATCCATTTTGACTTCGTCTATGGCCTGGCCTATTTCCTGAATGGTTGCAATATTTAATGCATTCATGGCTTTAGGCCGGTTGATGTAAAGGATACCTATACTGTCCTCTTTCTCCAGGATCACATTATCGTATGGCATATTTTAAACCCCCAATCCCGTTTGGGTTATTTAACTATTGGTTATAGTCAAAGAAACCTTGTTTAGTTTTCATACCTAACCATCCTGCCCGTACCAACTGTCTTAAGGGGGAACAGTCCGATTCTATTAATATCCATGCAATATAACCCCCTAACATTTTTTGGTTATTGCTTTGTCTTTTGATACCACCTCCTGCCAGAAGCTTTAAGCAATTATGCTTTGTCCGTTTAATTTGCAAGCTCTGTGCCAGGAAATATTATTAGGAGCTGTGTGGGTTCATATTGCCTGTAATTCGGGGGTTATAGAAGCTAACATAGGAATAGTTATATTCGCAAAAACGGAATATTAAAAGCAGACTTTTCGAATGGATAGTTGTCAGGATGGCAGAAAAAGTGTCTGATCGGTCTATCTTTTGCAAAAGCGAAGCATTTTAGCTAAAGCGCATGCTTAAATTAGAAAATACTGTTCTTGTCATT
>DHSK01000099.1:897-14054 GCA_002408445.1 Syntrophomonas sp. UBA5288 | reverse complement strand
GCTATGAATAACGTTTTTTTGTCATCCTGAACGGAGTGAAGGATCTTGCCGGTATTGAAGATTAACAAGGGAAGTATCCTTCGTTAACACTGGGGAATGACTCCAAATGTAAGAAGGGTGTAAAGAGTATATCAAGGATTTAAGCCATATTTATCAAGCTTCCGATATAAGGCCGAGATATGAATCTTCAGTAGTTTAGCTGAACGATTTTTATTGCCGCCGGTCTTCTGCAGGGCCTGGGTTATCATTTCTTTCTCAATTTCCTGCAGAGTTTCCGAAAGACCCCGGTGCCTAAACTCTTTTGGATCTTTGGCTGCTGAGGGGCATTTTATAAGAGAAGGAAAATGGGCCAATCCCAAGCATATTTCCTGGTTCATAAAAGCCAGGTTAATAGCTCTCTCCAACAAGTTCTCCAATTCTCTTACATTTCCCGGCCAGTCGTGGCTTTGCAGCAGTTCCATGGTTGGAGGGGAAATGCTATGTACGTTGGTTCCCAGCTTAAGATTAATACGTCTCATAAGGTTTTCCACCAGCAAAGGCAAGTCTTCCATGCGTTCGCGTAAAGGCGGAACTTCCAGACTGACTACATTGAGCCGATAGAAGAGATCTTCACGGAATTCATTTTGGGCAATCATTTTTTCCAAATTACGATTGGTGGCAGCTATGACCCTTACATCCACCAGAATTGGTTTAGTACCCCCTACCCGTTCTATTATTTTCTCCTGCAAAACAACGAGCAGTTTAATCTGCATGGATAAAGGCATATCACCGATTTCATCCAGGAAAATAGTTCCGCCACTGGCCAATTCAAACTTGCCGGGCTTGCCGCCTTTTTTGGCACCGGTGAACGCGCCCTCCTCATATCCAAATAATTCTGATTCCATGAGGCTTTCCGGCAACGCAACACAATTAATGCGGATAAAGGGGCCGTATCTGCGATGACTGGAATTGTGGATGGCCTGGGCCACTAACTCCTTCCCGGTACCGCTCTCGCCCGTAATCAAGACTGTAGAGGTGGTGAAAGATAAACTCTCCGCCATGTTTCGTATCCAGGTAAAGGATGGATTGGTACCGATTAAATCGTTGATTGTCCATTTGGCATGATATATTTCGCAAATCTCTTCTTTATATTGTTTAAGTTGTTTCTCCGTTTCTTTAAGTTTTCGGGTCAGAATCTTGACTCCCGACATATCCAGGAAAAGGCTGTAACCAATCGCTCCGATGATTTCCCCTTCCTGGGTTATAGGCATACGACTTACAATGGTATCATGGCCTTTAACCGGGAAAAACTCAACCCGGTCTATTCTTCCCGTCTTCAATATTTGAGGAAGTTCCGAATTGGGCAAAATTTCTGTAACATATCTACCAAGCGCATCCTTTTTTTCTATCTCCAGTATTTCCAGGCATGCCTGATTGATAGCCGTAATATAACCTTCCTTATCGACGATGACATAGGCTAGGTAAGGGTTTTCCAATAAACCTTGCAGGAAGTTGTTAAATTCCTTTTTTCGTTCCTGCATCTTATTCATGAATATCCGGGCGGAGGACATGTCCAAAAACAAGCTGTACCCGGTGGCCCCAATAATTTCCCCGTTTTTAATGATTGGAACCCGATTGACAATTGTATCGTGGCCCTTGATGGTCCAAAATTCAGCCCGGTCTGTCCGTCCCGTTTGAAGTATTTCCAAAAGTTCAGAATTCGGTACTACATCTAAAATATACCTTCCTAAGGCATCAGACACTTCTATTCCCATGATATCCAGGTAGGTCTGATTAATAGCTCTAATATATCCTTGCTTATTCACAACGATATAAGCCAAATGGGGGTTAGTCTCCAAGCCGGTATGGAGAATATCTCTAATAGCTAAATTTTCTTCGTTCAGGGGATCAGATGGGATAAGCGCAAAATCCGGTACCGGTTCTTTTTGTGCAACATTAATAAATTCTGCCACTTTGCCCGGCGGAAAATCTCCCCTGCCCACCAGAAGGCTTATCATATTGCGCCGGATATCTTCAATGAGGGGAGAAGAAGTCCTTATCATCATTTCTTCCATGACAGGATAGGTGCAAGATTCAACCAGATGGGTACCGTTGCTGGTTTTGACTTCCACGATACAGAGACGGCATAAACCGTTCCCTCCGCAGGGTTTCTGGTACATACAAAGATTAGGAATATGGATTCCGGCTTGTTCTGCTGTCTCCAGAATAGTATTTCCCGGTGTGGTCTCTATCTCTTGATTATCAATGACCACCTTCATAAGATCCTCCTCCTCTCCCCCATAATGAATTTTATTGGACAATATTCAATCTGTGATATCTTTTCAATTAGCAGTCTGCCCCAACAATTAAGGTCTATTAGATTCAGGCATTTATTCGAGTGTTTCAATGATTCAGGGGACGCAGCAGGAATGAGTGTGCAATTACATATTATAGTATATTTAGTTTATATTTTTATTTATGTAAAATAAACCCATTATGCAAATTTTCACAAGCTATTACCCTATTGGGAAACAAAAATAGCGCGTTTATTGTTGGCAATACAAAATTCGCAGAAACGATAGCAGTTTAAGCCTGTAGCATTTCCGGCACCGCAAAGCTAGTGAGAAATAAATACATTTCGCAGAAACGGAACATTTATCGCAAATGCGCATGGTTTGCTTAATTATATAAGTCCCCATTCGGCATGTCATTGGTCAGCCTGTTTTTACTTGAAAAGCTCTCTAAATTCCCCACCGTTAATTCCGGCCGCAACTTCATGCAATGGATCAGTGCAGGATTTCCTCCACCCAGCATAATTCTGGCATGTTTATTGCAAAGGCCAAATTCATCTACGTCCTTTGCTATTGCTCCTATAGGAGGTGGTTTCCAATCTTAATACTTCTCAATTACTTAAATTAGCTAAATATTGTTCTGCAATATTTTTAAGGGGGTTATATAATTGGCTTTTTCACCTGGTACTTACATGGAAGAATATAAAAATAAACTTATCTCGCCGGAAAAGGCGGCTGGCTTAGTGAAATCAGGGGATTGGGTCCAGTATGGAGAATTTGTTTGCCAGCCTAAAACCTGCGATGCAGCCTTGGCCAAACGTAAAGATGAGTTGAAAGATGTTAAAATCCGACTGGTTACGATGACCTGGGTACCGGAAGTCTGCAAAGTTGATCCGGAGAGAAAATCTTTCATAATGAATGACTGGCATTTTTCCGGAGTGTCCCGTAAATTTCAGGAAGCAGACCTTTGTAATTATATTCCTATTACCTACCATGAAGGCCCCACCATATATGATCGTGGTTATACCCCGGTAGATGTATCGTTTCAACCAGTTACCGGCATGGATAAAAACGGCTTCTTTAACATCAGTACATCTAATTCGCTAAGTGCTTGCGTTAGCCGGAATTCAAAAATTAGGGTGGTGGAAGTAAACACCTCGTTACCGGTTTGCCTGGGTGGTTACGGCGAATCAATTCATATTTCAGACGTTGACTTTATTGTGGAAAGTTCAGATAATCCTCCACCTATGAATATTCCGGAGCTCATCCCTACCCAGGTGGATAGAAAGATTGCTGAGCTAATCCTCGAAGATATGAGAAATGGTGATTGTATTCAACTGGGCATTGGGGGCATGCCTAACGTGGTTGGGTCTTTGATCGCCGGCTCAGATCTGAAAGACCTGGGAGTACACACCGAGATGCTGGTTGACTCCTTCGTTGATATGTATGAAGCCGGTAAGCTCACCGGTAAATATAAGAATATCAATCCAGGTAAGATGGTCTATACTTTTGCCATGGGGACGGAAAAGCTGTATAATTTTCTGGACAATAATCCGGCTTGCGCTTCTTTCCCGGTGGATTATACCAATGATCCCTACCTAATCTCCCTCATAAACAACATGGTGTGCATTAATAATGCTATTGAAATAGATTTATTCGGGCAGGTGGCTTCTGAAGCTTCTATTGGAAGACAAATATCCGGAACCGGCGGTCAGCTTGATTTTATACTGGGATCTTTTGATTCTAAAAACGGTCGTGGTTATGTTGCTCTTAGTTCTACTATTCAGAAGAAAGACGGCTCTCTGGAATCCAGAGTAGTCCCGGGACTATCCCCCGGAACAATTGTAACTGTGCCACGGTCCATCGCTTTTACCATTGTAACCGAATACGGCAAATTCAATTTAAAGGGCAAAAGCACCTGGGAGCGGGCTGAAGGAATTATTAATCTGGCTCATCCGGATTTTAGAGATAGTCTAATTGCAGAAGCACAGGAATTTAAAATTTGGAGAAGAAGCAATAAAATTGTTTAAGCTGCACGGGTTGGCGTTTTAATCCATGCACCCGTGGGGGGTGCGACCTGTATGGAATCATGAAACACGATTCATTTAATTAAGTTTCAATTCTCGTACCCGCCAGGGTTCGAGCGAAAATTACGACTTCTCTTATTACAATCTGGGACTTTCTAATCCACGCACCCGCAAGGGTGCGACTTTTTTTCTTCATGGCCGGGGAAAACATGGGTGGTTCAAACCCTGATAGGTACTCTAAAAACGGAGACGAACTATAAAGAGTGGAAGTTCTGGATGTAGTTACAATTTCTGATAGGTACTCTAAAAACGTTGTGCGGCCAGCCCCTGCTGTAGGGCGACATCTTCAAATTCCGAATAACATTAAAAACACATCAAATTATTATTCCATAATATAAGCTTTTCCCTAAAATAAAGTGTCGTTAAGTGCTCAGCAAACTCAGCAGGATTTGCTTCTAGAAAAAGAATAACATTAGAAGATTCGACAATTTTTATAACCATTTTATCCAGGCTGCGATTACTTAAAACACCTTCCCAGCAATTGTCCTGGCATCTCCATATACATCCAGCGAAATTTTTTAAGTTCTCCCGCGATAGGCTCATTCCATCTAATCCCCCCCCTTTCATATACAGTCTATAAAATATAAATGACAAGAATTTGTCATTCTTGTAAAAAATAATGACTATTTTTTGTTACTATTAGCAACTATTCTATAATATTTCGTTGTGTCCTGCCTTAATTTGTACTGTATTATTAAAATTACCTTTATTGCACAAATGCAAAACACCCTCACTTGGTCGTAAAGTGAGGGTGTTTTAGTTTTATCAAGCTTTATAGAATACAACGAATTAGGAATCAAAAGCTTCCAGAGGATATTAAGAGCCGATGCGTCTCCATCGGCATAATATATGCAATGATAAATACGTTTGGAACGATATTACGCATATAAAAACGGGCGGATGCAACGTTATAAAAACTATAGTCAAAATGCTCCGATCCAACTTCTTGGGCCCCTTCTGGCCGCCAGCAAAGCTTGCTCCAGCAGCAAGCTTCAACTATAAAGCTGAGATAAGGCTATCAGGATACGGTGGAGTAAAGAGAGATCATGCCAAAAGCTTTAGCGGAAGTATACTCCATTATGGCTTTTTAAACTTTACCAAAAGCAACCAGTCCTTACCTAGATTGGCGAATGCCCTCGTAAACTCCTGGTTATTTTTGTTGTCTTCGTAAAATGCCTGCATATCTTGCATGAAGTGGGCGGAAACCGAACCTTTCTTCATGGTCATTTTCCGTCCCACCAGATCTAAAAGATTGAATAAAATTGGTTCTTTCCCATATGGAATAAATTTTAACATCCCAGGCGATTTGGACCACCGGATATTTTTCACAATAACCATAGCCACCGTAGACCTTTATCGCTTGACCAATTAACCACCAGGCTTCATCCGAAGGATAGGCCTTGCACAAGGGCGTGGTGACTTCGATTAAATCATTGGCCTGGGCCCGCTTTTCCGCATCTTGATCGTGGTGACGGACATCAAAAGCAAAATAAGTTTTGTTAACAGAGTAATGACCAGAACCAACTGTGCCTGGGCTGCTTTCATGTTACTATTTCACTTCACGCACCCGTGAATGTGCGACTTTTCTCTTCATATCCATAGAAAAATAGCAGCAGAAGACAAATACTACTTAGCTTCTGCTGCCGAATTTTCCTAACAAAGCATGCTTTACTGTTTCAACCCACAGGAACATTAAGTTTGCCTGACGTATGGAATGGTAGCATAAATATAAAAAAAACACAACTCAAATAACTTGACAAATTATGTCATCATTGATATCTTTAACATATGCACAATATTACAAAGCATGCATTACTTAATAATTATTGGCACATGAAAGAATTGTATATTTTCGGGGATTCTAATTAAGTTACTAAAAAGGAGGTGGCAACATGATTGAAAAAGCTTATCCCGTTTCGTTTGAAATAGCGGGTCCAGCGGCGATGTTTACAAGACCAGACACCGGATCATCCCCGGTGTCTTATCCAGTCCCGACCAAATCCGCCTTAAAAAGTATTTTTGAGTGTGTGGTTTTGTCAAAGACCGCATATTTTGAACCCCAGCGTATAGAGATTTGTTCACCGGTTGTTTTCCATAAATATTCGACTAACTACGGTGGCCCTATGAGAAAAAGTGGAACGGTCAACTTTCAATTGTTCGCGACTGTGCTTGAAAATGTCTGTTATAAGGCATATGGGGTAATTTTGGCGTATTCTCCGCCGCGCAGCGGGCAAAATCCACAGCATCAGTTACAGGAAGTATTTATACGTCGACTCTCGATGGGTCAATTTCACACAACACCTTTCCTCGGTTGGAAAGAATTTGTTCCAACCTATTTCGGCCCTGTTCGCGACACTACATTAGCAGATAAATCCATAAATGCAACGATTCCATCCATACTCAGTACAATGTATACTCGCCCAACTGAGGGAAAGGTTGCCCCGCAATTCGAGCAAGACGTCGTAATCGAAAGGGGCGTGATGTTTTATGCTGAACGAGTTGTTTGAGCTAAGCAAGTCATTGGAACATTACGGATTGTTGCAATCTGTAACTCACCCAGATGTAAACAATGTAGGAAAAACCTACTGCCTTCTAATCGAACTCGATAAGGAGGGGACTCCTCAAGAAGCCAGACTTCTGCAAAAAGAGGAAACCTCTGCATTGTGGAAACACAGCAAAGGAAACCACAACAGTTTTCCGGCAATTCGCATTCAAAAGCCGCTGCTCGCAACGCCGGAAAGCGTAAAAATCAACCATATTGACTGGAAAAAAGCAAAGCTATCCGAGAAAATCAGCCATTTAAAAACATTGAACTATAATACCCTTAATTCTGAGTGTCTGGATATAAAAATTTCCGACTGGTCATTGGACGAACTCGCGGACGTAGTAGATTCATCAAAGCCGGAATTGGCAGCGTTAAGGCAGTTAATTCGTGTATTTCCGAATGCAGCATGGTGTGCCGATTTTAACAACATATTGGTGAATTTTCTTTATAGAACAATTGCGTCCTCTGATAACGAAGCGAAAGTCGATTTTATCAAGGAATTACTTGTTGGGAGTCTAAATGATAAGACCGGAAAATATATAGCAAGTTGCATGACGTATTACGACGTGTATGAGACAGACAATTTCGTTAACCTGGTAGGTTCGCCCGCTACTCAACAGGCATTAATCAGCCTGTTGAACAGGAAAACTGAGGGGGAAAAGTCTTCTGAAGCCAATCCCGTTGTATCCCCTCTTTCGGGAAAACAATGTGCCGCAATAGGGGACAAGTATCCGAATCCCAACATTCCATTACTCGGGCTTACATATCTATACTCCAAAAAATCGGATACACCCTGCTTAACACGTTATGAAATGAGCGGTACAAAAGCTTATCAGGCAGGTAAGGACGAGGTTATGGCAATTAATGACGCAATTGCTTTTCTGACCGACGAAACACGGAAAAACAAATCGTGGAGAGCAATGAGCGATAGCAACCATGACAAGCCCAATCTGCTGCTTGCCTATTTGCCGGATGATCCGCTAAACAATGCTTATCTGGCCCAAGTTCTAGGAGACCCTTCGGATTACGAATCAGCAGACGAATTCCGAGAGGAAACCGAAACCCAATTTGATGCTTTGTGCCAGCAAGTATTGGGGAATATGAAATCTGTTCTCCGTAAAAATCCTTTAAGCAAAATCAATCTGATTCTTTTGGAAACACTTGACCCTGGACGGAAGCAGGTGGTCTATGAAAATACGCTGACCGCCGAGCAGTTCCGCAATGACCTACTTATATGGTCAGAGGCCTCTAAAAATCATCCAAATATCGCAATCCGCGTACGGGATAAGAAAAATATTATAAAATACAAGCCAATTTGTCCGGGGCCAAATAACATTTGTCAGCTACTTAAAATCAATTATACGCGTTCCGGCTCGTCAAAACCAATGAAGCAAAGCGCAGTATCGCTGTATGATATCTATCGGCTTTATATGCCGCCGGAAAATTCTATCTTGCATGACAATGGTTTTCTTGCCGGCATGATGCGCAGGGTCATTGGAAAAACGGCTCAAATGCTTGAAGATGTGGGTAGTCAGCTAATTCTGAAATACGCACTTCCACCAACAGGAGAATCCCATATCCGGGCAAAACGCGTTGCACTATCTATCTCACTGATTTCAATTTTGCTGTGGCGCTTGGGCGTCAGAAAGGAGAATTATATGCTGGAAGCCCCATTCAATGTCGGACAATTCTTGCAGCTTTCCGATATATTGCATAAGGAATACTGCATTCAGGTCCGAAACAGCGGCAACAAGAAAGCACACTTGCCTACCCAATTAATGGGTAATGAAATGTTGGCAATCGCATCTGAAAATCCTGTTGACGGGTTAAACCGCCTGCGTGACCGCATGAAAATATATCTGGCGTGGGCAAACACTGCAACTGGCGAAGGTGCGGGACTGGCAAAGTGGATTCTTGCACGGTATGGCGAAGTCAGCGCGAAAATTGCAGCCGGCGATTTGCCGGAGCAATTCAACGCTACTGAACAGGCTCAGGTACTGCTAGGATATCTCGCATCAATACCGTATGATAAAAAAGAGGATAAGGAGGCTAAGCCAAATGAATGATTTTATCAAAAGAGGAACTGGATTGCTTTTAATCGACGTAAAGGATTCCAATCCAAACGGCGATCCCGACAGAGAAAGTGACCCTCGTACCCGACAGGATGGGCGCGGCGAAATTTCACCGGTTTCCTTCAAGCGCAAACTACGTGACTTGGTTGCAAATAAGGAATCTGAATTATGGAAGGAATTGCATACTGAGCTTAAATTGCCTGATGTGGATTTTGGTATTTTCGAACAAAGCGGAGTGAAAAACAAAGATCTGCTTGCAATGAAAACCGATGATTTTCTTTCTAAATATTGGGATGCTCGTGTATTTGGGTCAACCGTACTGGAAGAAAAAAGTGGAGATAGCGACAATAAACATATTGCTTCGGGTGTAGTTCAGTTCGGGCTTGGTGTTTCGCTTGACCAAATCAAAATCAGGCGAGAAACCACAACAAAAAAGCGCCCGGTCGAAGACGATAAAAGCAAGGGTATGGCCCCTCTTGCATTCCGCATCGTAGAATATGGTCTTTACGTCATGCCGTTTTTTATCAACGCGACCGCCGCACAAAAAACACATTGCACACAGAAAGATATTGACCTGCTTCTACGCCTGATTCCTCATGCTTATAAAGAAACTGCTTCCTATATTCGCTCCCAGGTCGATATTCGATACGCATTCTATGTCGAACACAACCGCGCCCGCGGTACGTTTAACGATTTCAAAATCATCGAAGCTCTGACTCCCGTAAGGGTCGGCAATGGCACCGGTCCCGCGACTTCGTGGAAAGACTACGATGAGGCGGCGTTATCCAACAGTATTGCAGAGCTCAATGGTAAACTCGATGGGAAAACAGCCCCTGTCGTTGACCTGATGGATAGATTATGACACTACTAGCTCATAGCGCAAGAAACGGCCGACCGCCTCAGTCATACCATGAGCACGTGACCGGGGTAGTTGACCGTGCTTGCAAAAATGTGAATGTAATAGCTCGGTTTATTGATACAGAGAAAGCGGGCTGCTATCTCAGAATTGTAAAAGAGACAGCGGTCTATCATGATTTGGGAAAACTGGCCATTCAGAACCAAGATGTCCTCACCGGAAAAACGAAATCAATGCATCTTCCCATTGAACATCGGGATGCAGGTGTAAAACATTTACTTGGTTCTGCTTTAGAATACCCATCCGCAACACTTGTTTATGCGCATCATTATCCGGGACTTCCCAATATCAATGAAGAAAAAAACAATTATCCTCCGTTTCGTTTTACAGAGACAATGGCTGATAGCGATGCGTATCTTCAAGGGTATCTTGATTTGCACAGCCAGGAAACCGGCCTTGTGAACGAGAAGAACTTAGACAAGGTCATGCCGAAGTTGTCTCCTTTGGAATACCGTATCCTTTTGAGCTGCCTTGTAGATGCTGACTATTCGGATACTTCCGGAGAAGAATTGCAACGTCCTGAAACCCGCTGGGAGGAACGTCTGGAAAAGCTGGATGCTTATATTCTCAATTTGCAGAGAAATGTGGATAATCCACAGTCGGAACGCAATCAACTACGCAGCGAATTTTACGATTGCTGCCGAAATGCGGCCACCGAACAACCGCTGGAGTATTGTGACAGCCCGGTTGGTACCGGTAAGACAACGGCGGTCATAGCACATATGCTGAGATCAGCTGTTCAAAACAGGCTGCGTCATATTTTTGTTATTTTGCCATATACAAATATTATTTCTCAGACTGTGGATATCCTTCGAAAGGCATTGGTCCTTAACGGAGAAAATCCAGCGGAGATTGTTGCGGAGCACCACCATCAAGCGGATTTCGAGAATCCCGATTTTCGTCACCTGGCCTCCACCTGGACTGCCCCAATTATAGTGACAACGGCGGTGCAATTTTTTGAAACCATCGCTAGCAACCTTCCCTCAAAACTACGGAAGCTCCACCAGTTACCCGGCAGCGGAATCATTATTGACGAAAGCCACGCGGTTTTGCCCATAAAGCTAATGCCTGCAGCTTGGGGATGGATTATGGAATTAGTCGGTAAATGGGGATGCCGTTTTTGCCTTTGTTCGGGAACATCGTTTAAGTTTTGGGAGAACCCTGTCTTTGTAAAAATATCCAATTGCAAAGTTTACTCTTTATTGGCAAAGGATTTATCCCTAAAGTTGGAACAATTTGAGATCAGGCGAATTCATCTGAACGTTCGAGTACAGGATGTGCCCCATTTTCAGGATATATCTGCGCTTATAGACTTCATGACTCAATATCATGGTTCACGGCTGATAGTATTGAATACCGTTCGTTCAGCAGCTTTTTTGGCAATGACTCTTCAAAAAAGCGGACATGATGTGCTGCATTTATCAACCGCGCTTACTCCAAATGATAGAGAAATTATTATCAAGGAGGTAAAACGCCGCCTGGATCCTAGAACTAACTATGATTCGAATTGGACACTGGTTGCTACAAGCTGCGTTGAATGCGGAATGAATTTCTCCTTTCATTATGGCTTTCGCGAAATGCGTTCCTTTTCGAGTTATTTACAACTCGGAGGGCGAATCAGCCGAAATAGCGAATATATCGATGGCACATTGATCTGCTTTACTATAACGGTAGATGGTTTTAGAGTTAACCCGTCTTTCGATATTCCGAAAAATGTATTTAAAAAGCAAATTCAGTCCGGCAGTTTATCGAAGCTCACTATAACCGATGCGGTGAGCCAGAGTTTTAGCATGGAATGTAAAGAGATGGGAGGGTTGTCGGACGGGATATGCAGATCTGAGCGTCAAAAGGCATTTGCCGATGTTGCAAAAGATTTTCGTGTGATTCCCGATGACACGGTGACTGTTATTGCGGATCTGGATTTGTCAGAAAGGTTTCGTGCAGGAGCGTTTGTTTCTACAAGGGAGTTACAGCGCGGGAGCGTAAACATTCGTCGTTCTATAATAAAGCAACTCCATCTTAAGGAGAGCGAATTGCCTTCTCTTTCCGCAGGGCAATATGACGGATTTCTCGGATATATGAAAAGCTTATTATAGAAAGGCCATTCATGCAAAGGGGTCACAATTGTATATGGAAGGCCTTTTTACCATTACTGTAGGCTGTTCGGGTAATTTTCGTTCAATTTTTAAGTGAACGCCGCGTTTCAGCGGCGCTTTTTTATGGTTATGAAGATATAAATTAAGATTTACGGTTGCGCATAAATAGGGTCTTCTACGTGTACGATGGATACAACTGCTACATATCCTATCAGTTTCAATCCACGCACCTGTGAGGGTGCGACCTGCCATCGGTACCACCTTACGTCGCTCCCCCATGGGTTTCAATCCACGCACCTGTGAGGGTGCGACTTTTTAATCTCTCCCATCATATCCCGCCAATTCGGTTTCAATCCACGCATCCGTGAGGGATGCGACCCAGGTGAGTGAAAGTAAAAAACGGGAGGCTTATAGTTTCAATCCACGCATCCGTGAGGGATGCGACCATAGGCCTTTTGTAGGCTTTTTGTAATAATTGGGTTTCAATCCACGCATCCGTGAGGGATGCGACTATTACGATACTGTTGTGGGTAGTACGGCAGGAGCGTTTCAATCCACGCATCCGTGAGGGATGCGACTAGCCACTGCTGTAGTTCCTGTCTATGGTTGGAGAGTTTCAATCCACGCATCCGTGAGGGATGCGACTGCGATCACATTACCGTACCTATTGCCAAAATTCAAGTTTCAATCCACGCATCCGTGAGGGATGCGACAGGTTTATTTGGGTTGTGACTGGTGGGCGTATCATGTTTCAATCCACGCATCCGTGAGGGATGCGACGACGGGCCGTCACTTTCAAGGGTGGGTCATATGGTGGTTTCAATCCACGCATCCGTGAGGGATGCGACTACATTGCCGGTCAGTACTGTTAAGGCGGTAGGGGTTTCAATCCACGCATCCGTGAGGGATGCGACTTTCGCAGTCCATAGGCAGTGCTGGCCTTTTCCTCGTTTCAATCCACGCATCCGTGAGGGATGCGACTTTCTTACATCCTTGCTTTTAGAAACACGACTGCCTGTTTCAATCCACGCATCCGTGAGGGATGCGACGGTTAGAGATTATTGGGTAGATGATAACGTTGATGGTTTCAATCCACGCATCCGTGAGGGATGCGACAACCCGGACTAAGGACCTGGCAGATTATCTGGAAAAGTTTCAATCCACGCATCCG
>DHSK01000099.1:464-674 GCA_002408445.1 Syntrophomonas sp. UBA5288 | reverse complement strand
CGCATCCGTGAGGGATGCGACACTGCTTGGCTGCATGTAGCCGTCTCATTCGGTTGTTTCAATCCACGCATCCGTGAGGGATGCGACTTGTTGCTACAGCCACGCCCAGCCCGAACAGATATGTTTCAATCCACGCATCCGTGAGGGATGCGACGCGGTCTTTCTTTTTCTCTGCATCATGGCCGGTATGGTTTCAATCCACGCATCCGT
>DHSK01000099.1:0-281 GCA_002408445.1 Syntrophomonas sp. UBA5288 | reverse complement strand
CGCATCCGTGAGGGATGCGACTAACCTGCTCAAAGCGGGTAATCAACGGCAGCATTGAGTTTCAATCCACGCATCCGTGAGGGATGCGACAGCCTGTAACCCGCGTGGTTATGGGCTTTTGTTGTGTTTCAATCCACGCATCCGTGAGGGATGCGACCCAGCAGCTTCAAGGAATGAACCGTGAGGATTCCACCGTTTCAATCCACGCATCCGTGAGGGATGCGACCCCTTAAGGAGGGCGAGAGATACGCGCAGCAGATTGTTTCAATCCACGCATCCGT
>DHSK01000023.1 GCA_002408445.1 Syntrophomonas sp. UBA5288 | reverse complement strand
GGGGAGAATGCTACTGACCAGGATAATAATCTTAAATTAATGAAATTATTACAAGAGGTTGAGATTCCTTTACGTACGGCCAGATTTGTATGCATGATAGCAATTTGTACACCGCAGGGCAAAACCTTTACCGTCGAAGGCAGGTGCGAAGGCAGGATAGGATTAACCCCCCGGGGTCAGGGCGGGTTCGGTTACGATCCCCTGTTTATTCCTGAAGGCTATGACCAGAGTTTTGCGGAGCTGGGCGAAGCGGTTAAAAACCGTATAAGTCATCGGGCCAGGGCTTTGCAGGAGGCCAGAAAGGTTCTGCAAGAAGTATTTGGCAGGTAATGAATTGGAGTAAAACACATGAAATTGGCGGTAGTGGGAGATACTCATGGTAAAATCGAAAAGATTATCAAGGAATTAAGGCTGGTAAAGCCGAACTATCTGTGCTTTACCGGCGACTACTATCAGGACGGGAAAAAGATTGCCAAGGAACTTAAGCTGCCTCTTTTCGGAGTTACCGGCAACTGTGATCATTCGATCCGGGGCAATGCCGAGAAAACGGTGGAAATTGAGGGCCACAAATTCTTAATTGTCCATGGGCATCAGTATGGGGTAAAAAGAAATTTGAACCGCCTATACTATCGCGGTCAGGAATTGGGAGTAAATGCAGTTCTTTTTGGCCATACCCACGTTTCCTGTTGTGAATTGATCGAAGGCATGTGGTTGATCAATCCGGGCAGTCCGGCCTATCCCCGTGCAGGACGGGGCAGTTATGCTGTTATCAAGGCCGAAAAGTTCTCTCTGGAACCTGCTATTTTAAATATTTAATAATTGGATGATAATATATAATTGGAAAAATGTAAAAATCCTGCACTTAAACAGGATTTTTTAGTTTATTTATATAATTCTATTAACATTTCAAATGGTTTAGTTGCATTACTTTTGAAATTCGAAGGAGGAGTACCTTAATGGGATTGAAAAGGACACCGCTATACATGGTTCATCAAAAATATGGCGGGAAGATTATTGATTTCGGCGGATGGGAGCTTCCGGTTCAGTATGACAGTATCATCAAGGAACACCAGATGGTACGTGAAAAGGCAGGACTTTTTGACGTATCCCATATGGGAGAAATTGGAGTTACGGGCGAAAAGGCGGAAGACTTTATTAATCATTTAGTCACCAATGATATTACCACTTTAAAAGACCGGCAAATTCAGTACAGTCCCATGTGTTATGAGAATGGCGGGGTAGTTGATGATTTGCTGATTTACCGGTACGACCCGCAGCATTTTCTGTTGGTAGTAAATGCCTCCAACTGTGAAAAGGATTTTGCCTGGATTAAAGAACATGCTTATCCGGGAGTGGACATTATCGACCGGTCCGGAGATTATGCTCAGTTAGCGGTACAGGGCCCATTGGCTCAGTCTATACTGCAAAAACTAACCGATACCGCTTTGGATAGCATAAAATTTTTCTGGTTTCTGCCGGCCGTTAAAGTAGCCGGTATTGAGTGTATAGTATCACGGACCGGCTATACCGGTGAAGATGGCTTTGAACTTTACTGTCCCGCTGAAGATGCCTGCGTCTTGTGGGAAGAAATACTGGCAGCCGGCGGCGAGGATATTGCTCCGATTGGTCTGGGAGCACGTGATACACTTCGTTTTGAAGCCAAACTACCGCTTTACGGTCAGGAGATGGATCAAGATATTACCCCTCTGGAAGCCGGGCTCAACATATTCGTAAAACTGGATCGGGGCGATTTTATCGGACGTGATGCTCTCCTGGAGCAAAAGAACAACAATTCGGGTCGGGTCCTGGCAGAATTTGAAATGACCGGGCGGGGGATTCCCCGTTCCCACTACCATATTCAAAAGAACGGCCAAGATATAGGCTGGGTAACCACCGGCATGCATTCACCCACCTTTGGCAAAGGCATCGGTCTGGCCCTTATTCCGCGGGAATACAGCGCACCCGGGGAAGAGATAGATATTGTAATACGTGATAAACCGGTTAAGGCCCGCATTGGCAAGGGAATTTTCTACAGTAAGAAGACGCGCCGTAATAAATAATTTACCAATTTTAAAATATTAAATGGAGGGATATTTAAATGAGAATACCGGAGGAATTGTTATACACCAAAGATCATGAATGGGTCAAAGTTGAAGGACAGAAGGTCTGGATCGGGATTACGGATTTTGCCCAGGAGCACCTGGGTGACATCGTTTTTGTAGAATTACCTGAAGTTGATACAGAAGTAGAAGCCGGAAATTCCGTCGCCGTTATTGAGTCAGTCAAGGCGGTATCCTCGGTTTACAGTGCCGTGGCCGGGACCGTGGCCGAAGCCAATGCCGAACTGGAAGAAGCTCCGGAAAAACTTAATGAAGAACCTTATGAAAACTGGATACTGGCAGTGGAAATGAGCAATTCTGATGGTCTGCAAGGTTTAATGAATGCTGCCGCATACGAACAACTGTGCCTCCAACAGGAAGAGGAGCAGAAGGGAGAATAAAAGCATGAGATATACTCCCAACTCTTCGCAGGTTGCCCTGGATATGCTGAAAGATATCGGGTTAAACCAGATAGAAGATTTATTTAACGACATACCGCAGGAACTGCAATTAGGCCGCGAACTCGACCTGGGACCGGGTATGACCGAAATGGAGATAAAACAAAAACTAAATGAACTGGCCGGCCGCAATGTCAATGTGGAACAGATGCCCTGTTTCCTGGGGGCCGGAGCCTACGACCATTATATTCCCGCTGCTCTGGACCAGATGCTCATGCGTTCGGAATTTTATACCGCCTATACTCCCTACCAGGCGGAGATCAGCCAGGGTATCCTGCAATCCATTTTTGAATATCAGACCCTTATATGCAATCTGACCGGTATGGATGTTGCCAATGCTTCCATGTACGACGGGGCCACCGCCCTGGCTGAAGCCTGCGCTCTGGCTTGTGAATCTACCAGGCGCAGCAAGGTGCTGGTTCCGGACACAATACATCCGGAGTATCTTCAGGTTTTAAAGACCTATGCCATTTCGGGCAACACTCAAATTGAAACCATACCTTGTCCCAATGGGGTGCTGGATGAAAAATTTATCGCCGGGATTGACCGGGATACGGCCTGCATAGTAATACAGCAGCCCAATTTCTACGGCAATCTGGAGGATATTCAGGCAGCGGAACAAACCATACATGGCGTCAAGGGAATGCTGATAATGGTCGCTGATCCCATTTCGCTGGCTTTACTCAAACCACCGGCCGAATGGGGAGCCGACATAGTGGCAGGCGAGGGGCAGTCGCTCGGCAGCAGCCTCAGTTTCGGCGGACCCTATCTGGGGTTCCTGGCGGTTTCCAAAAAGCTGATGCGTAAAAGTCCCGGCCGTATAGTGGGACAAACTTTGGACCAGGAAGGCCGCCGGTCTTTTGTACTTACCCTGCAGGCGCGCGAACAGCACATCCGTCGTGAAAAAGCGACTTCCAACATATGCTCCAATCAGGCCTTAAATGCTTTGGCCGCAGCCATTTATTTTACCCTGGTAGGCCCCCGGGGCTTGAAAGAAATAGCTCTGAGGTCTCATCAACTGGCTCTATACGCCAGTAAAGCATTTACTGATGCCGGCCTGGCTTTAAAATATCAGGCCCCCTTTTTCCGTGAATTTGCCATTAAAGTAGATGATCCCCAGACGGTAAACCGGCGCTTATTGTCCAACGGCATTATCGGCGGTTACGAGCTGGAGGATGCTTTGCTCTTTGCTTTTACGGAAAAACGCACCCGCCAGGAGATAGATAAACTGGTGCAGGTCATAGGAGGGATGAAGAATGAGTAAGCTTATTTTTGAAAAAAGCGCACCGGGCAGCAATGCCTTTGATCTGCCCCCCTGTGATGTCCCGGAGCAGCCTATTAATATTCCGGCCCGGTTTTTACGTGATACTGAACCGGTATTGCCTGATGTAAGTGAAGTTGAAGCGGTAAGACACTTCGTGGGTCTGTCCCATCGGGCTTACGGGGTTGACGACGGACTCTATCCGTTAGGCTCCTGTACCATGAAATATAATCCTAAAATCAATGAGTGGGCCGCCCGCCTGCCCGGTTTTGCCTGTATTCACCCTTATCAGCCGGAAGAAACGGTGCAGGGTGCACTTGAGATAATGTATGAGACAGGCCGTATGCTGTCTGAAATAACCGGTATGGACCAGTTTACCCTGCAGCCTGCGGCGGGAGCTCATGGTGAGTTGACCGGGGTAATGATTATAAAGGCATATCATAATCACCGCGGCGACTATAACCGGACCAAAATGATGGTTCCGGATAGTGCGCATGGAACCAACCCGGCCAGCTCTAATGTGGTAGGCTATGAAGTTATTGAGATAAAATCCAATAGTCGTGGTTTGGTGGACCTGGAAGATCTTAAGGCCCACATGGGACCTGACATAGCCGGATTGATGCTCACCAACCCCAATACCCTGGGTTTATTCGAAGAAGATATTAAAGAGATTGCCGCCATAGTGCATGAGGGCGGGGGACTCTTGTATTATGACGGCGCCAACCTGAACGGGATAATGGGTGTAACCCGGCCGGGAGATATGGGTTTTGATATTGTGCACAGCAACCTGCACAAAACCTTCAGCACGCCGCATGGCGGCGGTGGACCGGGTTCCGGCCCGGTGGGGGTAAAAGAATATCTGGCCGGCTATCTGCCCTGCCCGCTGGTCGCCAAAAAGGACGACCGTTATTACTGGGATTATGACCGGCCCTTGTCCATAGGTCGGGTCAAAGCATTTAACGGCAATTTTGGTGTAATTGTAAAAGCTTACACCTATATGAAGGCATTAGGCGGAAAGGGCATAAAGGAAGCCTGCGAACAAGCCGTATTAAATGCCAATTACCTGCGCTGCCGTTTGCAGCCCACCTATGAAGTGCCTTTTAATCGTATATGCAAACATGAATTTGTCGCTACCAACAAAAATCAGCACCAGCATGGTGTAGCAACTCTGGATATAGCCAAACGGCTGATGGACTTCGGTTATCATCCGCCTACGGTTTATTTTCCGCTCATTGTACATGAAGCACTAATGATTGAACCGACCGAAACCGAAAGCCGGGAACGGCTGGATGATTTCGCCGAGGCCCTGCTGACCATTGCCCGGGAAGCGGAAAATGAGCCGGATACCGTAAAAACCGCTCCTCACACTACCGTCATAAAACGGGTTGACGAGGTCACTGCTGCCCGCAAACCGGTATTGAAATGGGAGGGACAATAACTTATGCAGGATCTGGTGGTTATAGGTGGAGGACCGGCCGGTTATGTTGCCGCCATAAGAGCCCGGCAGCTGGGCATGACGGTTACTCTGGTGGAAAAACAGGATTTGGGCGGTACCTGCCTCAACCGTGGATGCATTCCCACCAAGGCTTTTTTTCAAAATGCCCAGGTGCTTCATACCCTGGCCCGATTGGAAGAATATAATGTCAAGGCTGCCGGCATCGAATTTGACCTGCAGGCAGCCGGTGAACGCAAACAGCGTATTGTCGATAACATAGTAGGCGGTGTGGTCTCCCTGTTAAAGGCCTACCGGGTAAATGTCATAGCGGGTAAGGCCGTTGTAGCCGACCCTGCTGCGGTCGAGGTAAATGGCGAAACCATATCCGCCCGGCACATACTGATAGCCTCCGGTTCCATTCCAGCCCGTCTGCTGCTCCCCGGCGCCGACTTGCCCGGAGTGATAACCAGTGACGAGATGCTTGATCTGCAAGAGGTGCCCCAGCATCTGACTATAATTGGGGGTGGGGTCATAGGTCTGGAATTTGCCTGTATTTACCGGGCATTTGGAAGTCAAGTCACAGTACTGGAGGGCATGCCCGCCCTGCTTAATACGATAGACCGGGAAATCGTGAAAAGGATGACCGTGTTTTTGAAAAAACAGGGTATTGCGGTTCATACTGGTGCTATGGTAAAAGAAATTTGTCCGGCTGAGGCGGGATTACAGGCCATCTGGGAAGACAAGAAGGGGAGCAACAGCACTGCGTCAGATGTAGTCCTGATGGCGGCAGGCCGCAAGCCTTTTACAGCCGGACTGGGTCTGGAACAGCTCGGTGTAGAGATGAACCACGGCTATATACAGGTGGATGAAAACTATGCCACCAATATTCCCGGACTTTATGCGGTGGGAGATGTGGTGGGCAAAAGGATGCTGGCCCATGTTGCATCGGAAGAAGCGAAAGTGGCGGTAGAAAGAATGACCGGTCAGCCCAGCCGGGTCAACTATGAGGCAGTACCTGCCTGCATTTTTACTTTCCCGGAAATTGCAGCGGTAGGTCTGACCGAGGAGGAAGCTGTGGCCCGGGGTATTAATATAAAAACCGGACGCTTCCGTTTCGCCGGTAATGGCAAGGCGGTAACCATGGGAGAAATTGACGGCATGGTAAAGGTGGTGGCTGATGATAATGACACCATTATCGGAGTACACATCCTTGGCCCCCATGCCAGCGATTTGATCCTGGAAGCCACGGCTATGGTAAGCCGGGGAATGAAGACGGAAGAAGTAGCAGCTATAATCCATCCCCATCCAACTCTGGGGGAAGCCCTGTATGAAGCAGTCATGGATGTAAACGCCCAGGCGGTTCATCTTGCTCCCAGATAGGGAAAAGCTATATGCACTAACAGCCGTTGTGTGCAAAAAACAACCACACAACCATTTTTCGTAGCCAGCCCTATGGCCCCAACGCTAGGAGCGGGCCTCAGGGCTGGTTTTTTATGTGTTATTTCTTTTCACCGGCCTGTGTCCTTAATTGTGATCGGAAGGAATATTAGTCGCACCCTAAAATAAGTATAGCGGTAGTTATGCCGGGTTGGGGTATTAAGAACGCTTGCACCCCGGATTTACATTGGTGTGTGCCGAAATGCTAATAGTTGCATTGATATTTTGGCTAACTAAGTTATGGGCGAACCATATAGAGTCGCCTTTACCGGTGCTGCGCTAACCTTAACACCCCACCCCTGCA
>DHSK01000009.1:6319-6864 GCA_002408445.1 Syntrophomonas sp. UBA5288 | reverse complement strand
ATGTAGTCTGCATGACCCGGGCAATCTACGTGCGCGTAATGTCTGGTCTCGGTCTGGTATTCTACGTGAGCGGTGTTGATGGTTATTCCTCTTTCTCTCTCTTCCGGTGCCTTGTCTATGGAATCGTATGATGTCGCTACTGCTCCCCCGACTTTTGACAGTACCAGGGTTATTGCTGCAGTCAACGTGGTCTTACCATGGTCTACGTGTCCGATGGTTCCAATGTTAAGATGAGGTTTTGTCCTTTCGTATTTAGCCTTTGCCATTTAGAATCTCACCTTTCCCCTTTCCGTAATTAGGTGGAATTAACCACTATTTTATATTTTACCCAATATTATATAAAAATAAAAGGAGTGAGATTAATCCCACTCCTTATCTTTTACAATGGTAGCGGCGAAGGGATTTGAACCCCTGACACTACGGGTATGAACCGTATGCTCTAGCCAGCTGAGCTACGCCGCCTTATGGAGCCCTTAACCGGACTTGAACCGGTGACCTCATCCTTACCAAGGATGCGCTCTGCCGACTGAGCTATAAGGGCGTTT
>DHSK01000009.1:0-5939 GCA_002408445.1 Syntrophomonas sp. UBA5288 | reverse complement strand
TTACAGTCTGCCCCCTTTGGCCGCTTGGGTATCCCTCCATGAATATTCTGGAGCCGAGCACAGGACTTGAACCCGCAACCTGCTGATTACAAATCAGCTGCTCTACCGATTGAGCTAGCTCGGCTCAGCAGTTAATATTGTAACGCCTGAATCGGGCAAAGTCAATAGTCGGCTTGATGATGCCATATTTTACTTTGCAACGCCGAGAATATTGGGGTCTTGAGGATTAAATCGAGAGATTCAAAATAAAAAATACCGATTTAAATAAGATTTACACACATTTTTTCAGTCAGACCCACTCAAGACAATCAGCCTAACCTGATATTATGAGCAGTTATACAACCTATAACTCTTCCCTGTCCTCGAGATATTTTTCTAATTTTCTTTTGACTCTTTGCAGGGCATTGTCAATTGATTTGACATGACGTTTAAGATCTACGGCAATTTCCTGGTATGATTTTCCTTCCAGATAGGCCATAAGGACTTTCCACTCCAGAGAACTCAGTATCTCACCCATTTTTCTTTCAATAAATACGAACTCTTCCCGGCTGATAATAATCTCTTCCGGATTGGTAATCTTGGTGGTAGATAAGATATCCATAAGAGTCCGGTCTGATTCTTCATCATATATGGGTTTGTTGAGTGATACATACGAATTCAAAGGTATGTGTTTCTGCCTGGTGGCAGTCTTGATAGCAGTGATTATCTGACGGGTAATACATAGTTCAGCAAAGGCTCTAAAGGACGTAAGCTTGTCCGCTTTATAGTCCCTGATCGCCTTAAAAAGCCCAATCATGCCTTCCTGAATAATATCTTCCTTGTCTGCGCCTATTAAAAAATACGATCTGGCTTTTGCTCTGACGAAATTTTTGTATTTATCAACCAGATATTCTACCGCAAATTGCTCGCCCTGCTGGGCCAAATCAACTATATCCTCATCGGGCATTTCGCTATATGTGGTGTATATTTTCTTTAAAGCGACGGAATTAGGCATTCAATCGCCTCCATAAAAATGGTAATTTAATAATGCTTATACGGCACCAAGTTTATTAATCTAGTTAATTATAGGCCAGCAGAGCAGGAATCGTCAAGCCATTTGCATTCCGGGCCGGGCAGTAATCCCGGTAGGAGAGCACTTTTTCCTGCCTGGCCTGCGTAAATCATATATTCTTTTGCCGTACGGCTTCAAATAGCAGCACGGCAGCCGCAGCCGAGGCGTTTAAGGAATTGATCTGGCCGTACATGGGAATTTTAACTACCAGATCGCAGTTTTCTTTTACCAGCCTTCTTATTCCGCGGCCTTCTCCTCCTATAACCAGAACCGTAGGTACAGGAAATTCTACGCTCTGATAAGCCTGACCGTCCATATCCGCCCCCACTACCCAGAGACCCTGTTCTTTGAGATATTTAATGGTATTAACCAGATTGGGAGCCAGGACTACTTTCATGTGTTCCACTGCTCCAGCCGAAGCACGGGCTACGGCCGGGGTGACTTCCACTGAATTATGGCGGGGAATAATTACTCCGTGTACTCCTGCCGCTTCCGCACTGCGGATAACAGACCCAAAATTCTGCGGGTCCTCCAATCCATCCAGCATCAGCAGAAAAGGAGGTTCTCCACTTAAGGCAGCATCCTCCAGTACTTCTTCTATGCTGCAATATTCATAGTTGTCAACCTCGGCGACCATACCCTGGTGATTACCCACGGTGTACATGTCATTGAGCCTTTGTTTGGATACCTCTTGAATATAAATGCCCCGGCTGGCGGCCAGCTTGACCAGGTCCTGGACTTTCTTGCCGGCGCGCCCTTCCTCTACAAAAATCTTATGGATCTTTCGTTTGCCTTTGATGGCCTCCATAATGCTGTTTACCCCGGCCAGTTTTTCCTTCATAATTAACTCCTTCTTCTTTTTATTTTCGATCTTTATAAGGTCTGGAATATGTCATCGGTCAGGATTACACTGGCATAATGCTCCGGGGGAAAACCGTGGTCATATTCAATGTCATTAAACAAATCGGGCATGGCAGCTTGGAAATGCAGCAATAGCGGTATCGCCACCTGTCTCATCTGGGGATGGGCGGCCGCATCACAGCGCAAGCGGAAGAAATGGCGCCATTCCCGCAGATTATAGGTAACTACAATCTCGGTTTTTAAGGAATTGGGCAGCACCGAACGGGCTTCCTGAGGTGAGGAGCCTGCCGCCAGAAGTGCCATATAGTTTTTTTCCGCCGTCAGACATGCCTCTTCCCAGAGAGTACGGGCCTCCGGCCAATCATTATAAAAATAGGGCTCAATTACCGTAATTTCATTTCCGAATTTATCCTTGTTATAGGAACAGTAGCGGGTGGATTCCTGGGAATAGGCGGCAATGCGATGCCTTACCATTTCGTGGGTCACACCGCGGTCAGTTATAAAAAGAACGGTGGCCTTTTCATGCTCAATAATAGATTCGTGGCCCCTTTTAAGCAGATTTTTCAAAAAACCGGGGTTGGATTGTTTTTCCATGCGGTCTTCAGATTTATAACATACCCGGGCATAGCGCTCCAGCCTGGTTAACAATTCCTCCGCCAGCGCATGGACAGGTACCATTATACATGGTTTTTCAATTATCATTACCACACCTCCTCGTATAATAAGTTTTGCGAATGATTTCTCGCTATTTCCGCCGGGGACACACCTTCCTCTCAGCTTCCGCTTCGAAATCAGGAATGTCCCCCGGTTGGTTTATTGCTTATGTGAAAGCAACGGGAAGCGGCCCTTTTCCATCCTATCCTCGGGACGGGCTGGAGGTATGATTGTTTTCCAGAGCCCGGTTGACCAGGTATAATACTCTTTTCTGCTCCCCCTTGAAGTAGAGATATCCCAGCAAGGCTTCAAAACCGGTGCTTAAATGGTAATCACCCGGGTCGGCATGACGGGGGGCCGTGCTTTTGGCATTTCGGCCTCTCCTGACCACATCCTGCTCCTCGGGAGTCAGTTCTTCCCACAGGTGGCGTACCACCGAGGCCTGGCTTTCGGCCCTGACCACCTTCACGGTATCCAGATGGATATCCTTTACCCGGCGATTACCGTCCGCTACTACATGAGTGCGGACCAGAAGTTCGAATACGGCATCGCCGATATAAGCCAGTAAAACAGGGGATATTTCTCTTAAAGTCTTTTCATCCAATGGTTCATGCATTAAACTTCCATCGTGCTCCTTCGTGTGTATCTTCAATAATTATTCCCGTACTTTTCAGCTTGTCCCGGATAAAATCAGCCTGTTCATAATCTTTGCCGGCCTTGGCTTCCTCACGCATCCTGAGCAGGTATTCTATCAGGCTTCCTTCCTCCGGCACTTCCTCATAACGGAACCGGCTCCCGTCGGCGGTATCTTCTATGGTGATCTGCAACCGGCTAAGAAAATCGCGGATGCTGTCCGCCAGGCTGAAATTCTTTTCCTGCCGGGCCTTTTTCCTTAGAATCAGGAGGAGGTTTAAGAGTTCGTCTGCTACCGGCTTTTCCTCCCGGGTTTGTTCCATGAAAATTCCCAGTATATCACCCAACTGTTTTAAGATGCTTAGAGCCGTGCGAACGGCAGCCCGACTGGAGGACATCTGCCGGTCGGCGGCAGCCACAAAAGCATTAATAGTATGCGACATCTCAAAAAGATAGCCCAGGGCCCGGGCGGTATTAAAATCATCTTCCATGGCAGCGAGGAATTTTTCTTCCTGCTCTTTGACTTCAGCCAGGAAATCCTGCCCAGCCGCATCGGGCTGAGCCTCGAGCTCCGGTCCGGCAGCGATGAATTCCTGGGCCAGAGTAAAGGTGGTTTTAAGCCGTCCCAAGGCTTTACGTGCTTCTTCCAGTTTTTCATGGTCAAAATCGAGCGGACTGCGGTAATGGGTGGCGATTAGATAATAGCGCACCACATCTCCGGGGTATTCTTTCAAGACATCCCGCAGGATAAAAAAATTCCCCAGCGATTTGGACATTTTTTCATTATTGATAGTTATAAAACCATTATGCATCCAGTAGCGGACGAATGGTTTGCCCGTGTAAGCTTCCGCCTGGGCGATCTCATTTTCGTGATGGGGAAAGATTAAATCATTTCCGCCTCCATGAATGTCAACTGTTTCACCCAGATATTTGGTCGACATGGCGGAGCATTCGATATGCCAGCCCGGGCGTCCCTTTCCCCAGGGGCTGTCCCAGGAAGGCTCGCCCGGTTTGGCGTTTTTCCACAGTGCAAAGTCCATCGGGTCGTGTTTACGTTCGTCCACCTCTATGCGTGCACCAGCCAGCATGTCATCCAGCGACCGGCCGGATAACTTGCCATATTCCTTAAATGCCCGTACCCGGTAATATACATCACCCTGCATTTCATAAGCATAGCCCCGGTCTATGAGCACTGAGATTACTTTTATCATATCTTCGATATGCTGGCTGGCACGCGGATAGACGTTAGCCCGTCTAATGCCCAGCGCATCAGCATCTTTAAAATATTCCCCGATGTATCTTTCCGCCAGTTTAATGGGATCTTCCCCTTCTGCGCGGGCACGGTTGATGATTTTGTCATCGACATCGGTAAAATTCTGGGCATAGGTTACCTTTAGTCCGGTGAATTCCAGATAGCGGCGTACGGTATCAAATACTACCAGCGGGCGGGCATTGCCCAGGTGAATGTAGTTATAGGTGGTAGGCCCGCATACATACATGGTAAGTTCAGACGTATTTAACGGTACCAGTTCTTCCTTTTTTCCGCTTAGGGTATTGTATATTCGCATTTAATTCCTCCTCCATTTCATAATGTTCAACTTTTCTCTCTAATTCTTCGATTCTGTTCTGCATTATGACCAGAGCATCGGCTACCGGATCAGGCAGAAGATTATGATCCAGATCGATTGAATTATTTATACGGCTGCCGTTTTTGACCACTATACGGCCCGGCACTCCGACTACGGTGCAGTTGGAGGGCACATTTTTCAGCACAACAGAACCTGCCCCTATCTTGACATTATCGCCTACGAAAATGGAACCAAGGACTTTGGCTCCGGTACTTATCGTAACATTATTGCCAATGGTAGGATGACGTTTGCCTTTTTCCTTGCCGGTCCCCCCCAGGGTTACTCCCTGGTAGAGAGTTACGTTATCCCCTATTTCAGCGGTTTCCCCGATCACTATACCACTGCCATGGTCAATGAATAAGCCTTGGCCGATCGTGGCACCAGGATGGATTTCTATTCCAGTGCGATGCCGTGACCAGTGTGAAACTAAACGGGCCAGGAAAAAGAATTTTTTCTTGTAAAAATAGTGTGCGATTCTATGATTTATTATGGCACGAAAACCGGGATAACAAAACAAAATTTCCATAACACTGCGAGCAGCCGGATCACGCTCAAAAATTACCTGGATTTCATTTTTAAAAGTAGCCAGCATATTTTCATCTCCTTCAATATAAGTACAAAAAAACCTTTCATCTCTTCAGAGACGAAAGGTTTTTGCTTCCGCGGTTCCACCCTGTTTGAGCGCCTGTTGGCAGACACTCCTGCTTTGGTAAGATAACGGTTTGCACCGGACCGGGTTACTTAATTTCACCTGGCCTGCTCCAGGGCGCACTTCAGCGTCTTCATACTATGAGAAGGCTCTCAGCCGGTGACCCTCTCTCTCTGGCAGCGATCGGCGCTTACTTTTCCCATTCCCAGCATTTATTATTTTTATATATTTTAATTATAGGCAGGCAATCTTTAACATGTCAACTGTCATATTTTAGGAATAAATTAATTTATCTTAAGCTTAAGGCCCGGTTAATGCGATTCCGGCATTCCTCTTTACCCCATATACAGAGCAGTGAATTCAGCTCCGGCCCGTGAATATTGCCGGTCAAAGCGCTTCTGAGCGGCATATATACATCTTTGGGCTTAAGTCCATTTTGCTTGATAAAAGCCTTGATAACCTG
>DHSK01000022.1 GCA_002408445.1 Syntrophomonas sp. UBA5288 | reverse complement strand
GTAATTAATATCCTGGGGGTCAGGGAAATAGTAAGAAGGCTGGCTCCGATATAAAACGAATCCAGCCTAATTTTAGTTACTTTAATTAAGAATTTGATCATTTTTCAATGTTGAGGCAGAAGATTTTCACACAGTCTGACGTTCTTTTTGTTGGCTTTGCAAAGATGATAAGAGGAAATTATAGATAGTTCCTTGCCCGGAATATACCAAGCAAAAGAAATAGGGCTTGACAAAGGATTGCGAGCAAAGGAGAAGATCGGCGAGTAAGTAAAAGCTCATAGAATTGATGGCTGTAACAAGCACGATAAAAGTGAATGCTTTCTAACGTTTTTTGAACCAACTATGTCGAATCCGGGTAACCCCAGCATTAAGTCGACTTCAACTTTTACCACTCTGGCATCTATTCCGGTTATTACTAAAGTGTTAACCGCGGCAAGCATAGCAACTCACTCCACAATTCATACTGATATGGAGATTTCGCTAACTTGCAACCGATATCCTCTTTAGCAAGACCATGTAAGATAAATAATAGAAATAAAAATCAAAAAAGTATATGACCGCATAGCTCAAATGAAAGTATTGTCTATTTATTTTGGAGGGGGGTAAAAGAGTGTTTAAAAAGAGATTTGCAAGCTTATTTGATTCATGCAGGAAAAGAAAAGGGATGGTATCTTTGATAATGGCAGTGCTACTCCTGGGCATTATTGGATTATCTGCCGGCTGTAATCATAATACCGATTCTAAAACTGAGGATAGTATCATCTATAGAAATGAACCGCTTGGATTTTCATTGGAATTTCCAAGCGATTGGCAGGATAAATACATAATAAAGGAATCGGTTGATAACATCTCTATTTTCAATAAAAAAATATATGAAAACTATAACGAAGCAGGACGACTTCTTACTATATAAAACGGGTTACAGGAGAATTGATTACCAAAGAGGATATGCAGCCGGCACCTGTCGGTCAGCAAATTATTTTGCAGGGAAATGGATACACCTATTTTACAATTGAGCCCTCCGATGTCCAGTATCCACCTGATGATAAAGAAGTTAGCAGTGAGTACAAAGCTATGTCTGAACGAATTCCTGAAATATATAATAGCATTTCCATTCTGGGAAACCAAAAACCAAAAGCAGATAATGAAGGCTTTAAGGTTGTGGGTTCCAGCTTCTTCACTGTGGAGATACCAAGTGATTGGGAGATCAAGTTTATGAAAGGATCCCCGCTTTTATGGAATATATATGCCGGAAATAATAACGTAGGAGAGATTGAATTAATTCCATATAAAAGTGAAGTAACTAATGAAACGACTGCTGATGTTGGTATGATGCGGGAATATCTATTTAATGATAAAACATCTCGTGAATTCCGAATTACTCTTAAACGTGAATACGCAGATAAGATTATAATGGGAAAAATAAAAAACAGCTTTGAATTTGCAGATGGTTTCTATAATGTAGTCGATTTGCAATATACTGCTGAACAATACCTTGCCGGAGGTGGCAGGAAGGTTTTCGGAACGATTAAAGATTTCCAGATGGAGAATGGAAAACCTGCTATTCGTGTCCATGTAATGAAATTCTTAACTGATAGTCCAAACAACGAATACCCCAATGGTTTCCAGATTGAAGATTTAGATCAGATTGAAACCTATCCGTTGGAGGGTGTACATATTGCACCGCTCGTGGCGCCTAACTATAGCACCTATGGGGCTTACGAGATGCCTCTTTTAGATGAAACCTTTATAATTAATTATAAAAATTATAAGCGCTCCTTCTACGATATTATAGGAAGTGACGGACAATTAAAAATTGTCTTAGGGCACTATGTGCCTTGATAATATAAACTTCCTGAATAAATAGATTTAACCACATCTATAATTCAGTACACTATTGGTTCTTTCTGAAAATATTCTTCAGCAATAAAAATATTGTTATTACTTTATTAATTCCATCGGATATGTAAAACAAAATAAGAATATACGCGATTGCAAACGTAGAAAGAGACTCAAAAACTTATACCTTTGAAACAAGAATAACTAGAGGAATTTATTAATATTTTATCTGATCTGAGCTGCCAAATTCTCCGTCAGTTTTCTGAACATCCTTAACCTTTTCTTCTACAATATATCATGGGATATTTTTCTCATTTAACTTAGGGCTGACTTTTGAACCGGGTACACTTGAAAATCGTATTATTATTGGCAATTTAATTATCAATACTGGTGATTATTAATTTACTTTACTTTACATAAAACAACAGTTTTACTTCTATTATGTTTGGGTATTGAGGTAAGGATATCGGGTATTTACGTTCTAAAAGTGGTATCTTGCGAATTCGTGAAGGAGTAGAAGGATAGATAATAGAATGTGAATATTTATCTCGCGAGATATAAGTTTTAAATAGGAAATAAGAACGATTTCCGTAATGGTGTTGAATGACAATTCCGTGTCGGCATGAGGTCTCTTATTGAATGAGAAAAACGTAAGGAGGATACTGTATGAAAATCAGGAAATTACTATGTATAGTTTTAGGTGTGGTATTTCTTTCGGGTATGATGGGGAGCGCAAGTGCAAGTCAAATACAAGAAAGAACGTTATTTCAATCGGATGAGATTAAAGACCAGAAGATAATCGCTGAAAGAATGGCTAATGGTATAACAGATGATCCTTCAATCAAAGTTGAGGCTCATATTAGTGGAGATATTATTACAGATGAGTCTGGGAAACAGTATAAAGTGGTTGTTAAAGATGTTAAATGTACCTCACAAAAGCTTAAAGAAGTTTTGATTGGGGGTAAACGTCAACAAGATTTTGTGGCTAATTCAATGACTGAATTGGTTATTGTACCTCTTGAGTATGGTAACGATATACCAGCATATGACGCTGATGGTTCTATGGTAGGGGCTGGCACCTTAAATCAAACAACATACTACTCATATGAAACTGGTATTTATAATGACGATATACCCGACGGAACTGTCTATAAGTTTACCCGCACCTATTCAAAATTAACACAGGCCGATGGTAGTTTTTATTTAGACTCACTAATCTTAAAACTACACGGAGCAGGTAGCTATTCAAGCAATAAAACAGGTCCCTTTTACATAACGGCCGGTAAAACTGACCTGAGATCATTTGACAACCCTATAAGCGGGTCGACTTATACCTTGTTCGCAGACGATACTGATTATTGGTGGTGGATAAAGAGTGGGTGTGCAGTAGGTGCACATTTAAAAGCAGAATCATGGGGAACTATTACTAGAGCCGGTAATACATGGGAGTTTTATACTCTTGTACAAAGAACAAGCTAATTAACTGTACGCACCAAGGCACAATAATGCAATTATTGCGCCTTGGTGTATTTTGGTTGATGGAGGTAAGTTTGTGAAACAAATAATACGCATTTTATGTTATCTGGTTTTTATCTTATTAGTAGGCATTATGTACCACTATGGTTTTAAATTTACTTACAAGCAGCAGGAATTGAATATTCATCTCTTTTCACTACTAATAGCAGTTCACCCCATGTTTATCGGTGTTTTATTAGGCCTAATAGGATTTCACAGAAAACCTAAAACCGATAATTTTGAGTATGATTGGGTTATGGCTCTGGGATTAGGTATCCCCCTTGTGTATCTAACTTTTCAACCGAGTCTCGCTTGGAATTATTTATATCTACCTGCTTTGCCTTATTTTTTTGATTTCCCAATTTCGGGTATCGTTCTAGGTTATGTGCTAGTTGCATCAGTGAAGGGCATTCCTTTTTCCATAGGAACTACTAATCAAAATCATTAACGGAGATCGCAACAACTTGAGCCGTAAGCGTATTCACGTATGTGAGTAAAATAAATAAGAATCAGTCATTTGGTGTACTCTCGCCGGAATTCTATTTAATTTCTTGATATTTCCTGTCGATTCTCCGAGATATACGGGTTAATGCTCCGTATACCCGTTTTAGCTCCCTGAATGCCCATAAATATAAAAGGAAAATATGGATAATGTGTTGAATTATGTATTTATCTTGTCCCGTAATATCATAGGCCATTTGGAGGAAATACATGGTTCATATTCCTTGGTACGTAATACTACTAATGACAGTTCCGCAGATTTTCTTGATTATTAAATTAGGCTTCCATTGCATATACCGGTTTCCCAGAGCCACCAGGGGTGCGGACGAAAACCTGGACTTGATTAGTCATTAGGAGCATTCCTGTAAAGCTTAAGAACGATCTTTGAAAAAAGAGACGCCCATCAATACAATTGAATTGTGCTGATCCGCGACAGAAAGGCACAAAACAAGAGATTGAGGAGGCGTCCTTATATGAAAAATACACAAAACGAGAAGATTTCGCAAATCAAAATTGAGACATTGGTTGTTGGAATTGACATTGGTAAAGAGACCCACTATGCAAGAGCCTTTGATTACAGAGGGATAGAGCTGGCCAGGCTGCTGAAGTTTAGCAACACAGACCAAGGATTTGAACGTTTGGATCAGTGGATGCGTGATATATGTAGCCAACAGAGGGACGTTCTTTTTGTTGGCTTCGCAAAGATGATAAGAGGAAATTATAGATAGTTCCTTGCCCGGGATATACCAAGCAAAAGAATAGGGCTTGACAAAGGATTGAGAGCAAAGGAGAAGATCGGCGAGTAAGTACAAGCTCATAGAATTGATGTCTGTAACAAGCACGATAAAAGTGAATGCTTTCTAACGTTTTTTGAACCAACTATATCGGATCCGGGCAGCCCCAGCATTAGATCTACCTCAACTTTTACCACTCTGGCATCTATTCCGGTTATTACTAAAGGGTTAACAGCGGCAAGCATAGCAACTCACTCCACAATTCATACTGATATGGAGATTTCGCTAACTTGCAACCTCTATCCTTCCCAAGAGGACCATATAAGAAAAATAATGGGTATAAATGCAGGAATACCCACAGAAAATCACTGCCTATAAATGCCAACACCTTGCTTCTATTAACTAGCATCAAAGGAAAATGAAAGTTAGATTCGGTGTTAGACGCTTGAAAATATAACACAGGTGGATTACCAGGTTTTATACAGCATACGTTCCTGCCCGCCGCAGAATCGGGTGATTAGTTCAATCAGTTCGGCACAGGCAGCTTGCAGGCAGGCCGGGCTGGTAGCGGGATTTCCCTGGACTATGAAAAAACAAGCTGTGGTATCCGGCAATACCTTGGTCTTTTCCACCTGACGTACCTCAAGGCGGCAGATAATATCGTTGTCATCATCAACATATGCATATTCGCCGGGTTTGACCGGAGATAGCTCATTAGTGCCAATGGGCCAGAATCGCTCGGTGCCGGTGGTTAATTTTAAATGGACATCGCCGCCGAGCTTTTGGAGATCATGCGCCCCCAGCGACAAATGGGTTTTAACAGAAACCAGGTTATATATGTCGACCAACAAATTGATGCGCGGTAATTGCCCATGTTTCAGCAGCATTTTTAACAAATTTTCAGCTGCCGAAATGTTTTTGCGGTTTGAGACATCAGCCCTTTGGTGCAACAGGCGAAATCCTTGTAATATGGGATCATTCTTTATTTTTTCAGAAGTTAAATCCCTTAATAGCCCATTAGTTTCCTGTTCCAGATAAGACTCAAATTCAGGCGTGCTTTCCTTATTATTTATCCCCTCCACAATAAAGCAGGCCACATTAAGCCCTAAAGCTAGTACATCATCTGCTACAAAAAATCTGGTGTTAAAGCTGTTCATAATTATTCCCCCAACTGTTATTAGAAATATTTTTTCGATATTCGCAATAATAAATCCGAAACAACTAAAATTCCAGCCCCGGGGCGGAAGCTCCTGAGCATAGGTAAGTTATTTGATTTCAATACCAAGTAATCCTATATGTTTATTTATTATTCTAACTATTGCCTGCCGATTAGTCCATAGGAAATTTATTTAATGATGATGCACTTCCTGCCAAATCAAGCAATTACTGCACCATAAAATGCAAAATCCCCTTCCGTTAAGAGGGGGATTTTAATAGTAATTATCGATTTTTATGATGCAAGAGGCCGCAAATCCTGATCATCAGTCTTCTTTAAAAAATGGGAAACCGTTTTCTTCCGTACACTCCCCTTCGCGAATTATCTCTTCAGGCGGCTCTTCACAATCAATACAGCAGCCCTTGCCGCGGGCCCGTTTGCAGTTAGGGTATTTAGGACAGATATACTGATAGCATACTTTTTCCGCTTCCATTTAAAAAACTCCTTTCTCCGCATAAAGGTCGCAAACGTGTTCTTACGATTATCATACTAAAAATGCTCAAATATAAAAAGTGCTTATGGCAATGCAAAGGGAGAGAGAATTAGCCCCACAGACCAAAAAGCACCCCATAAAGAGGCGCTTTTTGGCTTGAACATGAATCCTGTTGAGAGAGTGAAAAACAATTATAAGCTTGATGAGGATCAGGGATATATGATACCTATTTTAAATAAGGAGTTACTATCCACTTGAGGCACCCGTCTTTTTTGCCTCCGAAAACGTCATACCCGGTAAGAATATCATTCAATGGAGCATGATGTGTGCACAGGAAGTTGGTATTGATTTTGCCGGCCTGAATGAGCTTAATCAGTTCAGGAATACGGTTGGCATTTACCAGACCCATGCTGATATTTATGTTTTTGATCCATAAAGTGTTCATGGCCAGTTCCTGGGGCTTTTCGAATACGCCTATTAAGGAGACATTACCTCCTGGCCGAACGGCATCTATGGCCATATCAAAAGTTGCCTTAAAACCATTGGCTTCAATAGTTCTGTCAGCACCGCGGCCCTCGGTCATTTCCCGGATTGCATCGCCAACATTATCTACTTTCAGCGGGTTAACTGAAACATCGGCAAGACCCGTCTTGACTGCGAAGTCCAGCCGTTCCTGGTTGATATCAACCGCAATAATCTTGGAAGGCCCCCATAAACGGGCAGTAGTCATAGCACACATTCCAACCGGGCCACAGCCCATTACTGCAACTGCATCACCAGGTTCAATTTTAGCATTTTCAGCTCCAAAATAGCCGGTGGACAGAATGTCGCCTACAAACAGTACATCCTCTTCCGTCAAGCCTTCCGGAATACCGAATAGTCCCAAATTAGCATGAGGAACCCGTACATACTCTGCCTGGCAGCCATCAATCATGTAACCAAATATCCAACTGCCGGTTGTGCAATGGGAATAAATACCGCGCACACAATAGAAGCATTCACCACACTGGGTAACACAGGAAACAGCTACCTTGTCCCCAACTTTGGCATTTCTTACGGCAGGACCAACTTCTACCACTTCACCAACAAACTCATGACCGATTATTCTTCCGGGCTCCACTTCAGGCATTCCGCCATGCCAGATATGAATATCGGTTCCGCAGATAGTGGATGTTGTTACTTTAACAATAGCATCATCGGGTTCAATAATTTTTGGTACAGCTACATCCTCCAGAGCAATTTTCTCCGGGCCACGATAAACCAGAGCTTTCATTGTGTCAGCCATTACAAATTACCTCCCTTTATTAACCTGAAGATTCTCTGCAATCCTCGGTTTAATATCTCCCCCTAATCAGGACATAAAAAAAACCGATGAGTTAATTCGCACCAAAACGCTCTATAACACATCGGTCTTCTACGGAGCCCCCTTACAGGGTTCTCATTAGACTACCGTTTAACTTTTTGTAACCTTTTTAGTCATTGCCCACCGGCTCAGTTAAGACCCGGTCAAAGACTGCAACATGCATCCAAAAATCATTCTCCGGTTCTACATCATAAATCTGATGAATTACCTTGGCTTGCAACATTTTTTCAAAATACGGTACGTTATCAAGTGCATGTTGTTTAACCACTTGCATACGGGCTGCTCTAACCACCTCTCTTCCTGAAGGAGTTTCATTGATATATTTCTCTGGTGCAGTTAAAAAACCCTCACCTCTGATTATCAACATGTCATCCCATATTACGATTTTGGTATAATCAACACCTTTTCCCAATTTATCTTTAAAGTATTGTTCCATATATATTTTAAATTCGTGTTGAAGCTGACGTCGTTGTTGATCAGTCAGCTTACGCACAGGTATATTTTTGCTATCAATATCTTTTTTCTGTATCAGTTTAATTTGATTAGCCAAGAAAATTCCTCCATTATGTATATTAGGCTAAATTATGATAAACTCTCAGAAATTAATAAAACCAATATTTCTATGCTAAGCAAAACATCTTGGCACCAAAATACTGGTTCTCATCGGAGCTACCCTATGGTCTCTCTTTCAGCCACCATTAATAGATTAAAATGTATTTATTTACATAATTATGATAAGATAAAACATTTTTATTGTCAATACAAAATAGGTATATTGACAAAATGGTTTGTTTTTCGGCTAAAAAATCCCCGGGTTTTAAGAGCTGTTATTCACACCCCTGCTAAATTATTTCATACTCAATGCTATCCTGTTTTTAGCCTTATCTACACTTAAAACCCGTACTTTAATTATATCGCCAATAGAAACCACTTCCAGCGGATGTTTGATACGATGCTCAGACATTTCGGATATGTGTACCAGTCCATCAACTTTGACTCCTATGTCCACGAAGGCTCCAAAATCGACTACATTTCTTATTACCCCTTCAAATTCCATTCCGGTCCTAATGTCTTCCATGCTCAGTACATCCTGACGGAAAACCGGAGGAGGTACATCTTCCCGGGGGTCGCGGCCAGGACGCTGCAGGGCGTCCGCTATGTCCCGCAAGGTGGGCAGACCTATCTCAAGATATTCGGCGGTTTTTTCTAAATCCAAAGATTTGATTTTAGCCTGCAGTTCTTCACTCCCCAGGTCCGTAATCCCAACTTGAAGATAAGTCAGTAAGCGTTTGGAAACATTATATGATTCAGGATGAATGGGAGTATCATCCAACGGATTTTCTCCCCCGCCGATGCGCAGGAATCCGGCTGCCTGTTCATACGCCTTGGGCCCCAATTTGGAGACCTTTAATAGTTGTTTACGGTTCATGAACGGTCCATTGGCTTCACGGTGTTTGACAATATTATTGGCTACCGCATGGTTTATTCCTGCTACATAGGAAAGCAGCGCGGCTGAAGCAGTATTAAGATCAACCCCCACATAGTTAACCGCCGATTCCACCACCGCAGCCAGATTCTCGTCCAAACGCCGGGCATTGATATCATGCTGGTATTGTCCTACTCCGATACTTTTCGGTTCGATTTTCACCAGTTCCGCCAGCGGGTCTTGTATCCTTCTCGCGATAGATATAGCACTGCGTTCCGCTACATCCAGATCCGGAAATTCCCGGGCCGCCAGTTCGGAAGCGGAATAAACACTGGCCCCGGCTTCACTTACAATAGTATAAGCTAATCCGGGATAGGCAGACTTCTTGATAAATGCAGCCACCATCTGCTCGGTTTCTCGGGAACCGGTGCCATTGCCAATGGCCATGGCATTAATATGGTAGCTTTCCACCAGCCGGGTCAGCACTTTTTCGGTTCCCTTGAGATCATTATGCGGCGGATTGGGATAAAACACTCCGAATTCAAGTACCCGTCCGGTAGGGTCAATCACGGCCCATTTGCAGCCGGTACGGTAGGCCGGGTCAATCCCCAGCATGGTTTTGCCCCTGACGGGCGATTGGAGCAGCAGGGCCCGCAGGTTTTTTGAAAAAACCGTTAAAGCCTGTTCATGGGCTTTATTAGTCAAATTATTACGTAGGTCGCGTTCAATAGCCGGAGCCAGCAAGCGCTGCCAACTATCTTCGATGGCCTGCCGGACCTGCTCTGCCGCCTGGCCTTTACCCCAATACTTCCGGCCGATCATTCTGATAATCGATGCTTCATCCATTTCGATATGAACCTTAAGTATTTCTTCTTTTTCTCCCCGGTTAACCGCCAGGATACGGTGTGAGGGAATGCGGTTTACCGGTTCCCGGTAATCGTAATACATGGAATAAACCGTATCCTTTTCCGGCTCCCGGGCATGTGTAACAATAATTCCTGACCTGTAACCTATTTCACGGCTGGATTGACGCACTTCAGCATCATCGGCCACCTGTTCGGCAATAATATCCCGTGCTCCCTGCAAGGCCTCTTCCGGCGAGACTTCATCATTCAGGTATTTTTCCGCTTCTACCAACAATTCAGCCTGTTCTGAACATTTTATTATGTAATCAGCCAGACCCTGGAGACCGCGTTCCCGGGCTGCCGAAGCCCGGGTCCGGCGTTTGGGGCGAAAAGGCCGATATATATCCTCTATTTGGTTGGGCTTACGGGCGGCCCTGATTTTTTCTCGGATTTCTTCCGTAAGTAGCCCTTGTTCCTCAATAAGGCGTATTACTTCCTCTTTTCTTTGTTCCAGATTACGGTAGAATTTAAGCAGCTCATCAATGCGGCGGATCTGGACTTCGTCCAGTTCACCGGTTGCCTCCTTACGATAACGCGCAATAAAGGGAATAGTCTTGTCATCGTCCAGCAATGCCACCGTATTGGCAACTTTCCCAACCGGTAACCCGCTTTCGGCTGCAATCATATGGGTTAGCTTATCTATACTCATGCATTTTCTCCGTTCATTTAATATCGTAGTCTAATCTACATATTAACAAGCTATGCCCCAAGGACACAACCACTTATGAAAATTAAGTATATCTCATATCCGCAGCCTGCCCTACAGCCCCGACGTCAGGAGAGCGGGCCTCAGGGCAGGTCGCAGCCTAATTAATTTCCTTTTTATAGAATAAATGGTTATTTGATACTTTATTCACATTGAAGGACTTTAATGTTCGGATACAAAATATGTTTATACAGGAAAATATTGTTTATTTGTTTTGTGGGAGGTGGTCGGTTCAAAATGGTAAAATCAAATGATTTTGAAATTAACGAGCTAATAGAACCGCTAATGGACAGTCCCTACATGGCTATAGTAATCGTAGATCAAAATGGCTTTATTGATTTTATGAACCAGACCTTTCTCGATCTTCTGTGCATGACCAAGGAAGATGTAATTGGCCAGTATGTTAAAAGCATCCTTCCTAATTCGAAGCTCCCTGAAGTGCTTAAAACCGGACGGACCGATAAAGCAGATATATGGGCTATAATGGGCCGCGATACTGTGGTCACCCGTTATCCGATAATTAAAAAAGGCAAAATTGTTGGGGCTATAGGTCAGAGCTTGTTGCTTGACATGTCCGGTGCTTCTGTTCTTATGGACCGACTGGAGGAAACGGAAAAAGAATACAGCGCTATTCTGGAAGCCTTGCTGGAAAATTCCTATACCGCTCTGGTGGTAGTAAATAGCCGCGGTTTTATTACTATGATAAATCAGACTTTCCTGGATATATTTGAACT
>DHSK01000120.1:4218-11612 GCA_002408445.1 Syntrophomonas sp. UBA5288 | reverse complement strand
TTTCTTACCTTGGTATCATAGGGCTTCAGCTTCTCCGCCCGGTCCATGGCCTCAATGGCCTTTTTATGATAATTCTGTTGCCCTGTCTGTCCGGATTGCGCCTGGCTGTAATAAAATATGCCGTATATGCCGCCCAGGTCGGCATAGGAGTTGGCATCCAAGGAATTAAGGGAGACCGCGCGCTGGTAGCTATTAGCCGCCTGTATCAGTAAGGTGGTCTGCTGGGCCGGAGTTTTACCTTCTATGGATTGACGCAGCTTGGCACCCTGCACGGCGTAATGATTGGCCAGGGCATAGCTGCTGCCGCAATAGAGCATTAAGACGGTCAATACTGCCGCAACGGATATATTGATTACCGGTCGCACTCCGACCGGCTTAGGCGGAGCTGTTATTATCCATGCGGCATTAATCAAGGCTATAAGGGTCCAGAGCAATATGAAAACCGCTGCGATGGAGAGGTCAAAATCGAACGCGGCATGTCCTCCGCAGGCCAGAGCCGCGGCTACCGTACCCCAAATAAGAATCTGGTGGTCCTGATTATCATCATCGGTTTTCTTTTCCCTATATACCTTATACAACCTGTATGCTGCCAGCAGAAACAGTATCCATACCGCCAGGAAAGCGATCAATCCCAGAGTACCGGCTTCCACCCAGACTTGTAGAAAGTGGTTATGTGCTTCGGTAGTGAAAACAGAATAGTCCTGATACTGGTGATAGAGGGCATTCCACCCTCCCGCTCCGGTTCCAAATATGGGGTGGTCCTTGACTATATCCAGGCCCCAGCGGCAGAAGTCCATACGATAACTGTAGCTGTTTCCTCCTGAATCGAATATTTGCATGGCTTCGGTAACTAATTCCTGAGGCGCCACATTGGTCAGGCTATTACCTATGGTGAAGGCCCCTGCGGTTCCGGCAATAACCAGGACAAATGCAGCTACAATTACTGCGCGTTGGCCGTGTTTGCGGTTCAGCCAAGCCATGGCTTCCCACAGGGCTTGGCCGACCAGAACAATTATGATACCGATAAAAAGTATAGGGAGCCCTGCTTTAATATTAGGTCCAGTTATGGCAGGAATGAACTTTTCGCTGGTTACGAAGGCCGCCATCAGTGCCAGTCCCATACTATAGAGGGCTTTTATTTTATATAGTCCGGGCATACCGATTAAGAGGATTATTATTCCTATGATCCAGATGAGCCAGGCGCCTTTGGATACTGCGGCCAGGACTACCAGGGCAGTCAAGTAAGTGGCGATGCCGTAGGTTATTTTTAAAGTCAAGGACTGACGGCGTATCCACAGTACGGCTCCTATGATACTGATTACGGCCAGATAGGCGGCGGTGGCATTGCTGTACTGCAGGGTGGACTGGATTACTCCGTTAATTACGGCAGCGGGGTAATGGCAATAGCCGGTGGCTGTCAGCAAGCCTATAAGTGCCACACCGGTTCCGGCGGCCAGCAGTATGTTAAGGACAGCCACATAATATTTGTAATCTTTTACCACCTGGGTTACCATCCAGTAAACCATAAAGTAGTTTAAGGCTTTTAAGAAACCGAAGAAAGCTTCGCCGGGATGGACCGCGCCGATAAGTGAGAGTAAGTATGCTCCGGCATAGGCCAGTACCGCCCAGTCGAGGGGGGTACGGATAATAGTATAGTCTTTCGTTTTTATTTTTTTTACCCAAACTACTATGAATACCAGCGCAGTGATGAGGTGATACAGGAACATGTCCTCTTTAAAGAACAGGCCCCGGAAGTAAGGGGGGTAGAATATTAATATGCCTACTAATATAAAGGTTGCCAGGGACAGCCATTTTGTATTTGATTTTGGGGTTGGTTGGGGTTGTTTGTTTTTTTTGGTTTTCTTGGCCAATGGTATTAACTCCCTTTTTTGCGCATTTTGTTGGTTGGTTTGATTTCTTTTATATCAGTTTTGAATTCAACATTATTCAGGAAAGTCCTGCAAGAATTCGTTAGATATTGTCTTAATGGGAGGGAATATGAGGGAGGGGCAGATTATTTAGTAGTGTTTCGGCTCGAGCACCGGGCCTGAAGGGCTATCGCCCTGTAGGCCCTGCTACGGGACACCGCAAGCCCTCCTACGGAGGAGTGGCGGAGCAAGGGATGGAGGGCTGAAGCTAGTCCATATGTTCTTCAGGGTCCTCGGCATATTGTATTATCCGGCGGTGCAGGGTTTGGGCACTGAGGCCGGCCTGGCCGGCGTTGATGCGGTTGAGCTGCGTGGGGGCGGTTCCGGCATCAATAAGGCCGGGGACGGTGGTGAATATGCATTTGAAGCCTGTCTTTTGGGCGACTTCCGCTACACTCCTATTTTCCTTTCCCAGGGGAACGGCTAAAAAGGTGCTCGGCTGGCCTAATTTGCTTTTAAGGACGGAACGGGAGAGGGCCAGATCTTTTTTTATCCGTTCCTGATATTCGTATTCACTTTCAAAATGTCGCTTGTCGCGGAAATAAATTCGGGAGGTTAAAGCAGGGCCGGTATCTCCTAGCTCGTTAATAGTTATTTCAGCATGGCTGTCATAACTGTGGGATTGGATGCTGCAGCCGGCAGCCTGCATTTCCTTGGCTTCCTCCCAGGTGATTTTAGGAATCTCTCCTTCCGTGGCCCCCATGTGATTTACAATCACAAACAGGGTCGCGGACATATGCTTTTTTTTGAGGACCGGGTAAGCGTACTGGTAAACGCTCTGGTAGCCATCATCAAAGGTTATAAGTACAGCGTTGGGTGGTATATGAGTCTGGCCCTGGAGAAAAAGCTCCAGGGTTTTAAGGTCTATTACGTTATAGCCTTTTTGCTGCAGCATATCCAGATGTTGTTGGAAGCGTTGGGGAGTGATGGTTATGCCGTTTTCGTGTTTATCGAGGTTATGGTATAGGAGTACGGCTACCTGGTTTTGATAGTAGACCGGTGGTTGGCGGGTATCGTGCCTGGGTGCGGCAAGTACGGGTTGGGCACAGGTCAGGGTCAGAAGGACAGCAGTGATTAGGGTCAGGATGTATTTTTTCATTTGAAACGAGTCTCCTATTGCAATTAATTTTTGGGAAGTGTAGCCGCGAATAAATTCGCGGCTACGGAGGAGGATGAGATATTTAGTTTTATTTTGCTATTAGAGCACCGGGCCTGAAGGGCTATCGCCCTGTAGGCCCTGCTACGGATTTACGGAGTTCTGTAGGCCCTGCTACGGAAATATGGAGTCCTGTAGGCCCTGCTGCGGGAATACGGAGTTACGGGATATTGGCCTTGTCGGCCCGCCTGTTATTGGGCAAGGTACTGGCTGATAGCGTCGGCTATGGCCTGGGCGGCCCGGGCACGGTAGTCGGGGCTGGCCAGGAGCTGTTCCTCGGTGGGGTTGCTGATGAAGGACAATTCCACCAGGGCCGCGGGCATCTGGGTATTGCGCAGGACCGAGAAGTTTTCCTCTTTGACTCCGCGATTGGTGCGCTGCAGCTTGGCTATGAGATTCTCCTGCAGTAAGGTTGCCAGGCGTTTGCGCTCATCCTGCTGCAGGAAGAGTTCCGGATAATTGATCGAGGTAAAGGTATATGATTCCGTTCCGCCAGGAGTAGAGGTTAGGGCGGAATTGCAATGTATAGAAACGAACACATCTGCATTGGCGCGGTTGGCGATGGCGCTGATGTCTTCCAGATTAACAAAGCTATCGTCGGAACGCGAGTAAACTACTTGTATACCTTTGGCCTGCAGCAGCTTACCGGCCTGCAGGGCTACATCAAGATTTACGTCTTTTTCATGCAGGCCGCCGGGGCCGGACGCTCCGTTATCTTTGCCGCCGTGGCCGGGGTCTAATACTACGATACCGGATTTGGGTTTAACTGCGCTTTTTCCGGCCAGTAAAATATTTAAAATTTTGCCCTCTCCGCTCTGACCAAAGGTGTATTTGCCCAGGTCGCTGGTGGTGAGAGTTATCACGGTCGCTGTTCCTTCAGCTTCGATAGTTGCCTTTTTAAGAAGATTACCGGCATAATTGTAGCTGGAGTTAACCCGGCCGGGCTGGAGGTTGGGCAGCTTGATTTCGAGCCGGTCATCTTTTAGGGTGCCGCTGTATTGGGCCGGAGCCATAGTGGTTACGATGATTCTCTCCCCATTGCTGCCGAAGGTTTTCCTTTCGAAACTGATAATAAAATTGGGTATACGTATGGATTCGGTTTGGCCGTTATTTTCAGTAGTAATATTATATTTCAAGCCGCTGGGCAGCTCGATTTCCACGCTGGCATCGGAGCCGTCATTTTTGCCGCGTACGATGGCACTCCCGACGCCCAAATCTTCTTTGAAATAGTTGAGTCCTGCGATCTGCATGTCTTTGAATTCATAGATCAATTTGCCGTTTTCATTTCTGGACATGCCGTTAAGACGCTGATTGCCTTTGATTGTGATGCAGAAGCCGTTCGCGTCCATGGTACGGGCCAGATTAAGGGTATTCGGGGCCGGTTCGGGGGTGGGCTCCGGTTGTGGCGTTGGTTCCGGCTCAGGCTCAGGTTGTGGCTGAGGGGTAACAGGCTGTGAAGGACCGTCTTCCTGACTGGCTACATTTACCAGCCAGCCGGCTACCCACATACGGCTGCCGCCGCGGCTGATCTGGTACCAGCCGTTGGATTCGCCCACTACGTCTATTCTTTCACCGAGTTGGGCAGTAGCTACTTTTTCGTAATCGGTTCCGGGGCCGGAACGAAGATTGACCTGATCTTCCTTTATAGTTACGGTTGCGGCCTTGCCGCTGTTGGCCTGAGCCGTAATGGTTACAAGCCGTTCGGTGTTGTTCCAGTCTACCTGGGCACCTAGGGATTCACTGACAAAACGCAGGGGGACCAGGGTACGGCTATTTACTATTTTGGCCGGGACGTCCAAGCTAACATTTTTACCGTTGACGGTAGCGGTCCGGGATCCAACCGGCAAGGTTATGGTGGACGAGCCTTTAGTTGCCTTCACGGTGCTGGAAGCGGCGTTCCAGTTTACGGTGGCGCCCATAGCTTCAAATATGGTTCTTAATGGTACCAGGGTGCGGCCGCTTTCGATGGTCGGTGGTACGTCAAAACTCAGCTGCTGTCCATTCAGCATTACCCGGGGCGCTGCGGCCGGCGCGGTCGGAGCCGGGGTCGGTGCCGGAGCAGCCGGAGCCGGTGTGGGCGCGGGGGCTGAAGGGGCAGATGTTCCCTCTTTTTCTACCAGGGATGCGGATATGTAGGCGCGGGCCACCGTGGGGGTCTTTACTATGTACCAGTTATCCACTGCATCCAGCAAGGTCAGGGTTTGACCACGGGTGACCTGTCCCACTATGGAATAGGTAGTTCCCGGTCCAGAGCGCAGGTTTACATATTCGCCGGTAACTTTGAGTGTTATATCGGGAGTTATAAGATCAGAACTGACCCAGCCGGTCAGGCTGTCATATTTTATTTGATTCCAGCCATTGCTTTGCTGCAGGATTTCGACTTCGGTATCCCGGTAAAGGCTTCCGGATACGGCATAGCTGGTACCGGGACCGCTGCGGACATTGACTACGGAACCGTTTATTTTACCGCTCGCCGCTGCGGCGGGATTAGCCAGGCTGAAGAGCAGAACAAAGGTTAGTAATAAGGTTAGTAGCGGGCCTTTTTTCACGGTACACCTCCAGATTGTTAAGACCTTAATTTCGACCAATTCTTATAGCCTGAATGGAGTATATTTTTTCCCCCGTAACCAGCCTTGAAGGCCTGCATTCGTTTCGGCCGGTGGGGCTGGCACGGGGGTTCCGGCTGGCAAAGTTGCCATAGGCTACCAGTGATTTTGTTTATTATTTTAACATGGATCGACCAATTATGGAGTTGTTCTCTTATATATATGGTCGTTGGGGAGAGAAACTTTCAGTATTTTGGAGGTTTTTGTTTAATGTAGGGGAAGGTTTTTACGTGGTTTTTTGTGGTGGCAATTGGAAGGTGTGCCCTATGGGTGAAAGGCTAGCGCTCGTGAACCGGGCCTGAAGGGCTCCGCCCTGTAGACCCTCCTACGGAAATATGGAGGAGTAGGCCCTATGGTAGGTCCTACGGTCTGTCATTCTGAACGTTAGTGAAGAATCTTTCCATCTCGGAGTTGGGAAGATCCTTCACTTCGTTCAGGATGACATCATAATTATAATAGGGCATCTGCTAGTTTGTTGCGGAGTCGGAATTTTCTTTGATTACAGCCAGTTTCCCACCTGAAAATAAGTTGTCCAACAGGTTATCCATGGCAACCTGGTCGACTTCCCAGTAACTCTGGACGATATTGCCGTATTCATCCCGCCGGTCATAGAAGGAACCGGGCAAGGTCTGGGTAATGACGGATTCGGAACTGAATCCCGGCGCATAGCTGGCTAATTTTATCATATCTTTGAAAGTCAGGTCGGTATCCACATATTTCAAGCCTTCTTTGGCCAGTTTGGGCAATTTGGTCAAGGTCTGAGGTTTCAGCGCCTCCTTTACCACGGCCTTTATAAATTCCTGCTGCTGGGCGGTGCGATCGATATCGCCCATGACATAACCGCGATATCTGACCAGGGCCAGTGCCTGTTTGCCGTTAAGGTGCTGTTCGCCCGGACGCAGGTCGATGTCTTCAGATGGTTTGTACATGCGCTGGGGTACATTTACGGTTACTCCCCCCAGTATATCTACAATACTCTTGAACCCTTTGAAGTCCATTTCTACATAATTGTCTATGGTGATATCCATAAGGTCCTCTACCGTACTTACGGCCAAACGGGGGCCGCCCTCGTAGTTGGCGGCATTGATTTTATCGTAGTAACTGCCGGGGATATCGACTCTGGTATCACGAGGTATGGAGATGAAAGCGGCTTTATTGAGCTCGGGATCGATAGATACCAACATCATGGTATCGGAGCGGGAGCGATCATCCCCGGACCGGGCGTCGACCCCCAGAACCAGGATATTGGTGCGATGTCCCTCCTGAACGGGCTCTTCTTTTTCCTCAGCCGCAGTGGTTTGCGGTTCGTGTATGAGGTTGGCCACACCCGCCCCTACGCCGAAGAATAAACCGAACATGGCTCCAGCCACAATCAAAAATCGGAAAAAATATTTTGCGCGCATGATTCATTAATCCTTTACTCATTATTTTAAAATTTTTAAGGATACAGATTTTTTATGGTTATCAAAGAAACATTTTTGCCTTTACAAGTGGTACCCTTATGTATGTGTTACTGCACCGGGCCTGAAGGGCTCCGCCCTGTAGGCCCTCCTACGGGTTATACGCTTTTTCGCAGCAGGCCCTACAGCCCCCGACGGTAGGAGCGGGCTTCAGGGCCGGTCGCTCGTTTTTCCATGCTATGCTCCACCGGGTCTGAAAGGCTATGGCCCTGTAGGCCCGGCTACGAAAATACGGAGGAGTAGA
>DHSK01000120.1:0-4026 GCA_002408445.1 Syntrophomonas sp. UBA5288 | reverse complement strand
GGAAGATCCTTCGCTTCGTTCAGGATGACATCATAGTTAATCAGTGTCCTTCTGGGTTGAATCCATCCTTACCCATTCAAGGTCTCGTGTTTGACTTGGCGGACGTGGACTTTGACTTTGCCGCCGGTTAACAGCCCGATTTTGTCTGCGCCGATTATTACCAGCAGCAGGAGCAGGGCCAGAAGTAATGTGGCCTTGGGGCTGTTTAACAGGGTCAGGACTACAGCCACGGCGCCGAAGAAGGCGCTGATGCCATAAATGAGCAGGACGGTGCTCCGGTGGCTGAAGCCAATCTTCATCAAACGATGGTGAAGATGGTCCTTGTCCGGTTCAAATATAGGTGCTTTTTTATTTATGCGCCGGATTATGGCGAAACAGGTATCGAATATAGGTATCCCCAGTATTACAATGGGCATCAACAGGGATATTATGGCTGCCCCCTTGGCCATACCGGTTACGGCCAGACAGGCCAGGGTAAATCCCAGGAAATTGGACCCGCTGTCACCCATGAAGGTGCGGGCGGGATGGAAATTATAGGGCAGGAAGCCCAATATGGCAGCTACCAGTACGAAAGCTACTATCGCCACCATGGTCTGTCCCTGCAATAAGGCCACAATGCCCATGGTTGAAGCAGCTATACTGGAAACACCGGCCGCCAGCCCGTCCAGTCCATCGATCAGGTTGATGGCGTTGCTGATTCCCACTATCCACAGGAAGGTTATGGGCAGACTTAAAAATCCCAGCGAAAGCATGCCGTCGAAGGGATTGGTGACAAAGTGCACCACTACTCCAAAATGTATGGCTACTGCCGCTGCTATTATCTGACCGATCAGTTTTATCCAGGCTGAAAGTTGAAAAATGTCATCCAGCAGACCGACTATGAATATTATGACGGTTCCATAAATAATTCCTTGAAATGGACCGGAAACTTTAACAATGAATACCATGCAAAGCAAGAATGCTATAAAAATAGCCAGTCCGCCCATCCTGGGCATGGCTTGAACATGTACTTTTCGTTTTTCGGGCTGGTCGATGGCTCCTACCCGGTAAGCAATTTTAATTGCGACCGGCACGAGCAAATAAGCTGCGACAAATGCCGACACCAGCGCAATTATTATCATATATGTGGGCATAATGTAACAATAAACCCCCCTATTTTGATATCTACGACAATTCTATCACCGGTTTCAAGGCTTGTCTATATACCAAGTTTTAGTGAATCTATTTTATTAATGACTTCTTTTTAAAATTGCAGGTAGAAAAAAGGCCGAGTTTTATCTATTATTATATAGAACAAGGTGCGACGGCTAAAACTTCCGCTGAGTATAGCTGCGGGAGGCTGAAAGCTGCATAACCGGAAAAATAAGATTATTATAGGAATTACCAGACGGGCCTGCCTCTTTAAAAAGTGACCAAAGGGAACCTAATTTGTGCCCTATGGGTAAAGAACTATTGGTCTGCAGGCCCTCCTGCGGGAATGCGGCTGACGCTTGGTAGGTTCGCTTAGGATACAACCACTTGTGAAATGCGTCATACTGAGTGTTAATCGGGAAGATTCTTCACTGCGTTCAGAATGACCGGAACAGTATTTTCTAATAATTTAGTCGTTTATTACCGGAGGAAATTATTTTATGAAGATTGCTCTATCGGGATATTATGGTTTTGATAATGCGGGGGATGAGGCATTGCTGTCGGCTATTACCTCGGCTCTGAAACGGGTGGCTCCGGAGGCGGAGTTTGTCGTTTTCTCCGGAGCGCCGGACCGGACTGCCTCTTTGCATGGCATCCGGGCAGTTAATTATCTTAATCCTTTCGCCATTTTGCGTGAACTGACCACGGCTGATTTGCTCATCAGCGGTGGAGGAAGTATTTTTCAGGATGTTACCAGTGCGCGTTCACTTCCTTATTATACTAGTGTGGTAGCTCTGGCCCGAATGCTGATGCGTCCGGTGATTTTTTATGCCCAGGGCGTGGGACCGATCAACCGTAAATTCAGCAAATTTCTCATGCGGCTGGTAGGCAACCGGGTGAATCTTATCACTTTAAGGGATGAGGATTCGCGGCAGTACCTGCAAGATCTGGGGGTAGTCCGCCCTCCTCTATTGGTAACGGCCGATCCGGTTTTCTCGCTGGTACCGGGTGAGCAGGAGGAACATAGAGCCCATCGTATTGCGGCCGGCATAGCTAACGGCAAACCTATGGTGGGGGTGTCGGTGCGCCGTTGGCCGGCCCTGGATGGTTATCAGCCTCGCCTGGCCAGGATACTGGACAAACTCTCCCAGCAAGGTTATCAAATCGTTTTTATTCCGATGGCTTATCCCGATGATATCAGCGAGTGCCGCCTGGTGGCTTCGCTGATGCAGCAGGATGCCCGGGTCTTGGAGAAATATATGACCAGCCGGGAACATCTGGCCTTCATTTCCCGGCTTGATTTGATGGTAGGAATGCGCCTGCATGCCTTGGTCTTTGCGGCCAGTCGCGGGGTGCCGTTTGCCGGGATCTCTTATGATCCCAAGATAGATTCATTTCTTAAATATTTTGACCAGGCTCCGCTCTCCGGCAGTCCGGAAGATATTATGAGAACTTTGGAACGATTGCTGGCGGATGACAAGTTAAAGGAGCAATTGGAGCAAAAGGCCCGGAAATTAAGGCAGATGGCAGATAAGAACGCGATTCTGGCAGTGTCGCTGATAAAGGGAAAAAGTGAGGTCGAAAATTCAACACTGAAGGACACTGATTAATTATGATGTCATCCTGAGCGTTTAGCGAAGGATCTTCCCAACTCCGAGATGGAAAGATCCTTCGCTAAACGCTCAGGATGACAAAGGCCATGATTCAGGATGACATTTCTATTCATAACAATGACAGGCTGTAGGGCCTGCTACGGTGGGGACAAGGTATGGTCTTTAGAAAGACACAGGAATAATACGAGCCCCATAACCGTAGGCCGGCCTTTAGGCCGGTGTACAGCATAACATGGGGAAATTCCACAAGGCCGTAGGGCCTGCTGCGGGGTATGAAATATCTAATACGAATTTATAAAAATTTTTAAGGTTTATGGTGAATAATATGCAGAAACAACAAAGGACGGGGAAGACTTTTATAGGAGTGTCGGTGGCAATCTTCTTCTCGAAGGTGCTGGGATTTTGCCGGGACATCGTATTTGCCTCGGTTTTCGGAACTACCGTAATAACCGATGCTTTCCAGGTAATTTTCAGTTTTCCGGGATTGCTTTTTGCCAGCATCGGAACGGCTCTGTCATCAGTTAATATCCCGGATTTGACTTATTTTATAAACAACCGTACCAAAGAGGAGCGGGACCGTTATCTATCCAATCTGTTCGCTCATCTGGCCTTGTGGGGAACTTTGATATCAATTCTAGGCATGGTTTGCGCCCCGGTTATCACCCGGCTTATTGCCCCGGGATTAAGCGGGGATGTGGTACATATCGCAGTAGTGCTGACCCGCATTATGCTGCCCACCCTGCTCTTTGTAAGCCTGACTTACGTGACCGCGGGAGTCCTGCAGGTGCATGGCTATTTCCTGCTCTCGGCCGCTATCAGTATCCCCTTTAACCTTTTGATTATTGCCTCCCTGATCTTAAAAGGTGACGATATCATTTTGCTGGGTTATGTCACCACCATCGGCTGGATGCTGCAGTTTTTGATTCAGTTTCCGGTTTTGATAAAGGAAAAATACCACTTCTTCTGGAAGATTGATTTTAAGAACGAACAAATCGTTAATATGTTCCGGCAGCTGGGGCCGATACTCTTGGGGAACTCACTCTTGCAGCTGTGCCTTATCATTGACCGTTCGTTTGGTACTCATCTGGATGAAGGCACTGCCGCCGCCCTGGCTTTCGGCAGCAATCTGTTCGTTACGGTCACCAGTGTTTTCATCGTGGCCATGTCAACGGTGGTTTTTCCGCGCTTGTCCCAATACTGCCTGGAACGGGACTATGCGCAAATCAAGCAGCTGATAGGCAGCAGCTTTAAGATCCTGTTGTTTATATTAGTGCCTTATCTG
>DHSK01000010.1 GCA_002408445.1 Syntrophomonas sp. UBA5288 | reverse complement strand
CATAATAGAATGACGGTAAGAACCAGGGCCGGGATCAAGCTTCCTGAAGTACAATTTCATAATGACCAATCGGTTGCGGTACGAGTGGATATGGGGGAACCAATCTTAACCAGAAGCCTTATTCCCATGCTGGGCGAGGGTAGCAACTGTAAAGCTGAATTAAATGCTGCCGGCCAAAATTTTACAGTAACCGGTATTTCGATGGGTAATCCGCATTGTATTGTTCTGGTAGATGATATTGATACGGTTCCGGTGGAGAAATGGGGGCCGGCCCTCGAAAATCATGTATTATTTCCGGCCAAAACCAATGTGGAATTTGTGGAGGTTTTAAACCGTAATGAAGTCATAATGCGGGTCTGGGAAAGGGGGGCCGGTGTTACCTTGGCCTGTGGCACCGGAGCCTGTGCCACTGCCGTAGGCTGTGCCCTGAACAAAAAAACCGAACGTGCCATTACCGTTCATTTGCTTGGCGGTGACCTTTACATTGAATGGGACGAGAAAGATAACCATATTTATATGACCGGCCCGGCGGTTGAAGTCTACCAGGGTGAAATAGATATTGAGACTATAACAAGGTAGTTTTTGATTATTGCTATTCCGGCCGGGGACATGCCTTCATCCCAGGTGTGCTGCGCTAACCTTAACACCCCAACCCCGCAATAGTAATGGTTAGCAGGCTAAAGCCTCACTAGATATTTGGGATTTTATAAAATTCAGTGTAATTCATAATAATCAGCGTCTATTTTCGTAACAAAAAAATCAAGGAGGTTTGCCCATGAAAGAAAGTATTGCCATGCAGAATTTGCCACCCTACCTTTTTGCCCGCATTGAAAAGAAAATTGCTGAAGCCCGGCAAAAGGGTCAGGATATAATCAACCTGGGGATAGGTGATCCGGATTTGCCTACCCCCAAACATATAATCGACCGCATGGCACAAGCCATTTATGATAGTGCCAATCACCAATATCCCACTTCCACCGGCTTGATAGAATTCCGGCAGGCCGTAGCAGGGTGGTATAGCAGGCGTTTTGGAGTAGAGCTGGATCCTGCCTCGGAGATTGTTACCTTGCTGGGTTCCAAAGAAGGAATTGCTCATATTTCATCCAGCTATCTGGATAAGGGAGATATAAATTTGGTGCCTGACCCCGGCTATCCGGTTTACAGCATTGGAACCCAACTGGCCGGCGGAATACCTTATATCATGCCGCTCAAAGCGGAGCATGGCTTTCTGCCGGTTTTGGAAGATATTCCGGCCGATATAGCCCGGAAAGCCAAGCTGATGTTTTTAAATTATCCTAATAACCCTACCGGGGTAGTGGCTGATTTGGCTTTCTTCCGTAAAGTAGTTGAATTTGCCAGAAGTTATGATATACTGGTTTGTCATGATGCGCCCTATTCGGAAGTGTACTTTGATGCTCTTCAACCGCCCAGTTTTTTGCAAGCCGAAGGAGCACGTGAGGTAGGGATTGAATTCCATTCACTTTCCAAGACCTATAATATGACCGGTTGGAGAATAGGCTGGGCTGCCGGCAACAGTTATGCCATCGAAGTGCTGGGCCGTTTCAAATCCAATGTGGATAGCGGAGTTTTCCAGGCCATTCAATATGCCGGAATTGAAGCTTTAGAGGGACCCCAGGAGTGTGTGGAAGAAAATCGATCCGTTTACCAGGAACGCAGAGATGTTGCCCTGGCCGGTTTGCAAGCCATGGGGTGGAGTATTGACCCGCCCGAAGGTAGTTTTTACTTCTGGGTACCGGTGCCCAAAGGATATTCCTCCGCCTCTTTTGCTGAAATGGTGCTCGAAAAGGCAGGAGTCATAGTCACACCTGGAAATGGATACGGAGAATACGGTGAAGGCTTTTTCCGCATTGCCCTGACCGTTAAGGTTGATAGATTAAAAGAAGCAATGAGCCGGATGTACAATGCTATAGGAAAGGTTGAATTCTAAATATGATTAAAAGCATGACGGGTTTTGGCAGTAATCAGGTAATGAGTGAACTCGGTTATCAGGTCAACTGCGAAGTGAGGGGAGTCAATCACCGCTATTTTGATATTAATATCCGGACTTCCCGCCGCTATAATGTACTGGAGGACAGGCTCAAGGAAGAAGTCAAGAAATATGTATCCCGGGGCCGGATTGAAATATCGATTAATATTGAGAAAACCGGCGATTTCGAAAGAACCATCAAGGTTGACAAAGGTTTGGTAATGGCTTATTATAACTCATTGAAGGATTTAGCAGAAAATCTAGATATTTCTCCGAATATCAAGGTTATTGATTTATTTAAGCTGCCGGAAGCCTTTTCGCTCGAAGATGTAAAGGAAGACATTGATGCTTTATGGACGGTTGTTCAAAAAGCTGTATCAGGTGCGATGTCAGGTTTTACTGAAATGCGGACGCGGGAAGGGGCAAATCTGGCCAATGATATAAATCAGCGTTGCAGTTTTGTATTATCGATGGTTGACCGGCTTGAAAACAGATCACCGGTAGTTTCCCAGGAATACAGAGAAAAACTGCGCAACCGCCTTTCCGAATATATCTCGGATGAAATGATGGATGAGCAAAGAATACTTCAGGAAGTAGCTATTTTTACCGATAAAGCTAGTGTTACAGAAGAATTGGTACGTTTAAGAAGTCATCTTAACCAACTGGAATATCTTCTGCAGTCAGACGATGCGGTAGGTCGAAAATGTGATTTTCTGGTACAGGAAATGTTTAGAGAAATCAACACTATTGGTTCAAAATCCAATGATTTAGAGATGAACCAAATCGTAGTCGAAGTTAAATCAGAACTCGAAAAAATCAGGGAACAATTACAGAATATCGAATAAGGCAGGAGGTGAATCCGGTTTTTACCGGGCAAAAATGGATATTAAATTAGTGAATATTGGGTTTGGCAATATAGTAGCAGCAAATAGGATAGTTGCTATTGTAAGTCCTGAATCAGCTCCCATCAAAAGAATCATTCAGGAAGCGCGTGAAAAGGGCATTTTAATTGATGCTACCTATGGCAGAAGGACCCGCGCAGTTATAATTGTTGATAGTGGGCATGTGGTACTTTCCGCAGTACAGCCGGAAACAGTTGCTAATCGTTTGACCTGCAAAGATAA
>DHSK01000051.1 GCA_002408445.1 Syntrophomonas sp. UBA5288 | reverse complement strand
GTTTACCCTGGCTGAAATAGCCAGCGAAATCCAGGTGGGCCGAAGTTTTGTTGACCAATTGATTCTTAACCATATGGCGCACAAAGATATTGTACAGGAAGTCAGTATGGCCAAATACTGGATCACTGAAATGGAAAACCGGGTAGCGGCACGGTGCCTGCAATTGTTCGGAGGTTACGGTTACTGTAAGGAATACCCGATTTCCAGGATGTGGACTGATGCGAGAATTCAGACTATATACGCTGGTACGTCCGAAGTTATGAAGCTGGTTGTAAGCAAAGGATTGGGTCTCTAAAGGAAGGAGAGATAAACCATGAAGATCGAGGGTAAAACTGCCGTTATCACCGGCGGAGCTTCAGGACTGGGGGAAGCTGCCGCCAGGCTGCTGGTCTCTAAAGGGGCCCGGGTTGTTATCCTGGACCTGAATGAAGAAAGAGGAATTTCGCTGGTGGCAGAACTGGGGGAAAATGCTGCGTTTATTAAGACCGATATTACAGTTTCCACTCAGGTCCAGGCCGCCATTGACTTTACCCTGGAACAATTTAAGCAGATAGATATCGTAATAAATTGCGCCGGTATAGCCCCCGGGATGAAGATAGCTACTAAAAAAGGAACTCATCCGCTGGAGCTGTTCAGAAAAACCATGGAAATCAACGTAATTGGACCATTTGATGTGATGCGGTCGGCGGCTGAAAAAATGATTCGGAATGAACCAAACGATGAGGCAGGAAGAGGCGTAATCATTAATACTGCTTCTATCGCAGCATTTGACGGACAAATCGGTCAGGCTGCCTATGCGGCCAGTAAAGCGGCTCTGGTCGGAATGACCTTGCCGGTAGCCCGTGATCTGGCCGGGGAAGGAATAAGAATCTGCACTATTGCTCCAGGACTTTATAAAACTCCAATGATGGCTGCGCTCCCCGAAAATATCCAGGAAGCCTTAGGGAAAATGGTTCCTTTTCCCTCCAGATTGGGAAAACCCGAAGAATTTGCCCTGCTGGTAGTACAGATTATCGAAAATCCTATGCTGAATGGGGAAACGATACGCCTGGATGGAGCGATCCGTCTGGCCCCGAAGTAGAAGACTGCAAGTAAGGCGCTGAAAAGGAGGAGTAAAACATGAGAAAGGTTGTTGTATTAGGTGGAGGGCACAGTAAATTCTGTTTCAATTCGCCTAAAACATCGGTGGAAATGTTATCCGAGGTAGCCATGGATGCGATTATTGAATCAAACTTAACACCGAAGGATATTCAAGCTATAAATGTCGGTAATGTACTGGGCGACTTTTCTGAAGGGCAGGGTATGGTGCAATCCTTCTTTGCCAATGATATCGGTTGTTTTAATGTTCCCGCCAACCGGTTTGAAGCCGCCTGCGCGTCAGGAAGTATAGCCATCCGGGATGCTTTCATATGGGTAGCCTCAGGATATTATGACATTGTACTGGTAGGAGGAGTGGAAAGGGCTACAGCCATGGGGACTCCCCTGGCCACAAGAACTTTTGCCATGTATGGCGACAGCCGTTATGAGTACCCGGCCGGTTTCACATTCCCGGCTGCATTTGCTTTACTGGCCCATCTTTATTCAGATAAGTATAAAATACCTCTGCCCAGGCTGAAAGAAATGATGGCAACGGTATCAGTTCAGTCTCATGAATATGGAATATTAAATCCCAATGCTCAAATTCAAAAACTGCTCACCCAGGCTGATGTACTGAACAGCTTTATGGTAACCACCCCGATACAACTCCAGGATGCCTGCCCGTTCTCTGATGGAGCAGCCGCAATTGTTCTGGCTTCCGAAGATGCAGCCAAAAAACTTACCGATAAGCCGGTTTATATAAAAGGTGTCGGTCAGGCTTCCTCCGGTAAACTGAGTTCTCAGTACCGCTACCTCCCCAGGCTTAGAGCCCGGGAACTGGCGGCAGAACAGGCCTATAAAATGGCCGGATTAACACCCCGGGATATAGATGTATGTGAACTGCATGATTGCTTCAGTATAGCAGCCTTAATTGCAGCCGAAGGATTAGGTTTCTTCGAATACGGTACGGCCGGAGAAGCCTGGGAAAGAGGCGAAACCAGGCTGGGAGGCAAGATACCGATTAATATGTCCGGAGGATTAAAATCCAAGGGACACCCGGTGGCAGCGACCGGATTATCCCAGGCCTATGAATTGACCCGTCAGTTAAGAGGCCAAATGGTAGATCAGGGCAGACAGGTAGACGGAGCTAAATATGCTCTGCAGGATACTTTGGGCGGAGACGGCGTTCTGGTCAGCATCATCTATGCCAACCAATAAGGGGGTTTTTAATATGGAATATAAACTCACTTTTAAAGAATACAACAAAGCTCTCAAGAAAGATAAATTACTGGGACTGAAATGCAATGATTGCGGGATGTACACCTGCCCGCCGATGATGGTTTGCCACCATTGCGCCGGTACTAATCTGGAAATTGTCGAAATGGCCGGCAGCGGCAAAATTGTCAGCTTCACTACTTCCTATATTGGATCGGAGGGTCGGGAGGGTGAACTTCCTATAACCATCGTAATGGTGGAACTGGATGAAGGACCCTGGATCTTTGGAAATCTGATTGATATCGATCACAGAACCATCACCATGGATCTGATCGGTAAAAGGGTCAAATTAGGGCATAAAGTATTTCCGGGAGATAAGTATTCAGCCGGTGATGCAGCAAGGCCGGTATTTAGTTTTGCATGATTACTTCCATCAAGGAGGAGATAATAATGTCAACTTGGGAGAAGAAATATCAAAAAAAATTGACCACTCTCCAGGGAGCAGCCGCAACTATAAAATCCGGTGATTTTGTTGGCACCGGTCTGGCGGTGGGAGAATGTTCCCCCGATATGTACAAGGCCATTTTTGAGCGTTGGGAAAAGTTACAGGAGGTATGGCTCAGTGATACGATACAAATACGTCCTTCCCAACTTTACGATCCTGAATTTATGGCCCAAATTGACGGGCATATAAACTTTGCGCCGGCTTTTGGTACGGCAGCAGTCCGAAAAATGGGAAGCACCAGGCAGGCCGATTTTTTACCGTGTACAACGCTTGATGTGGCAGACAAATATGCTGCCAAGTCCGACGTATTTATAGCTATGGTTACGCCGCCCAATGCGCAGGGCTATGTCAATCTTGGCTTAAGCAATTTTCATACGATGGATGCTATCAGGAAAGGCAGGGCTTCAGGTAAACAGCGTGTTACCATAGGTGAGGTCAATGATCAAATGCCCACTCTTTTCGGAAATAACTGGATGCATATCTCCGAATTTGACTATTTCGTGGAGAACTCGCAGCCCATGCCAAATTTTGGGCGAGGTGAACCATCGGCAACAGA
>DHSK01000146.1:4362-5463 GCA_002408445.1 Syntrophomonas sp. UBA5288 | reverse complement strand
GTTTTGATGAAGATCCACGATAACCAAATTTTTATTGGTAAAGGCTTCCCGGCCGCCTCCCTCAATATAGGCAAGCTGTTTGCTGTCGGGAGACCAGGACAGCCAGTCGCTGTAGGCCAGCCCACACCCTAAATCGATAGGAGCACCGGTTGACTGGGTATCCAATATCTGCGGGTCGGTCCCGTCGCAGGTCATGGAAGCCGATCGCGGGCACAAATAATAGGCGAGATAACGGCCATCAGGCGACCATTCCATACTAGTGGCCGAGTATGTCCCTAAGTAGTATGCCTCGTCTTCTTGTTCAGCATCTTTATTGATCTCCAACAGAATGGTAGATTGGCCCGATAAACTAAGCCGCTCAATTCTCATGCCTTTATTTTTCTGAGCCGGGATAGATACCGCCAAACTCTGACCGTCCGGAGCCCAGGCCAGGTCAGATACCGAATCGCTGCTATCGGAAGCGGATATATTGCGCACAGTCCATTTTCCATCCTGATATGATGCAATATTAACACCAGGGATACAATCATAACTATCGATTGATTCCCGGGCTACGAAAGCTATAGAATTATCAAGGGGCGACCATTTGGGAACACTTGATGCAAGGTTATTGAATACCGGATGGTTATCGATTTGAGTATTCTGACTGCCGTCCGCTTTCACTACCCATATATATTCTCCGCCGGAATAATCATTTCGCACGGGGCTATTAAGATAAGCGAGCCATTGGCCGTCAGCCGACCAGCCAATTATCTGATTCTCTCCCTTCTGGTTGACCAAAAGCGGTGCAGAACCGGGCTGATTGCCATCCATAATAAATAAATGGCCATGGTTGATAAAGCCTATTCGGGCAGGGATGGCAGGCTCATACAGCCTCTCAGTCTTTAAAAGGCCCGGAACATCAAGATTGACCGTCTGGCTCAGCTCATCCCACTCTAATTTAACGCCGAACAGTTCACATACGGTACGCAGCGGAACCATAAGTCTGTTATGACTTGTAAATGCAGAGCAGCCCAGCTTTATGGTCTGGCCGTCTACCACACACTGATCCGAATTTATCTTAAATTGGATTTCTTTAGCTTTATATCGGGCTGACGCCGT
>DHSK01000146.1:0-4087 GCA_002408445.1 Syntrophomonas sp. UBA5288 | reverse complement strand
AGCGCCGGATCATCGGCGGCTATGGCTGCTGTTCCCCCAGCCTGCCAAAAGGTAATTGACAATACCAGAATCATTAAAGCTGTCATCTTGTAGGTAAGGCACTTCATTTGGAACAACATCTCCCTTTACAATCGTATTGAATCGCCTGCTGTATTTGCAGTTGAAAATATTACTGTTTGCATGTGTATACGCATTTGCAAACCAAATATTTCACTAAATTGTAAAAAGATTATTTTTTTAGTGTCAAAGAATAAATTGGATAAGAGGTTGGATTTACTTTTTAAAACGCTCATAAGCGCCTTTGCTTCTGTTATGAATAATAATATCCTCTATGTCTTCCAGATTTTCCGCCACAGAGGTCATAAACTTAAATGGAATGCCCAGCAGGTTTTCGGTCAGTTCCAGGTCGGTGGCTTCGCGGCAGCCGGTACAGCCCAGTACAGCATTTGGTTGGCCGGTTTTAAACGGAACTACGGTAGAATCAACACAGGTCGCCTGTACCACTGAAGTACTGAAATTAAGACGTTCGCCGGTTGTATAGATTGACGCCAGGGCCAGCCACATTAGATTCTCCGGTGCTGCCTCAACCACCACCACATCCGGTTCAAACTCACAGGCACCCAGCGGGCTTACCAGAACAAAATTACAGTCACCCAGAGCAAGGCGGGGCATCTCACTCATTATCCGGTGGGCTGCTTCCTGAGTACCAAAAGTACCCACATTATAATGGGCCTCTCCGGAGGCCAGCTTGGGAGCCAGACTTTTTATTCCGAATGCCGCCGCAGCCGCGGCACAGGCCAGGTTGGCCGCACTGAGAAGAACTTTTTCTCCCTGGCTGGCCCTCATGACTGACTGGCAATAGCGGCATTTTGTGCCGGCATCATACCCACTTATATTTAAGTTGTTAAGTTCATCTTGATCCCGGACCAATTTTACCGCCACCGGTTCGCGTTTAAGTCCAAGTGTGTCCTTTAAGGTTTGAGCCATCGATGTATATTGCTCCATTTAAGAACATCTCCTTTATGATAGAAAATAGGTGGAGTCTATGCTGCAACTTTAATAACCTGATACGTACTTAATTTATATTATAACTTGGGAGATCTTTATTTTCATAGGTGTTGCATTATGTCAAAAATGACAATTAATGAGGAAATTCCTTTCCCTGTGGTTTTACTGGTACGCGGTTATGGTGTCCAGAATCAGTTGGTTTTCCTCGGGGGGGCTGTCGGAAAAATCAAAGCTGGAATATATATTGAGCCGGGCTGCTTCGGCCAATGATTTTTGGCTGGTGTGCAGAATAGCCAGCACATCCCCCTGGTGAACCTTGTCGCCTTTTTTCTTAAGCAATTCAACCCCGGCCGCGTGATCGATAATATCGTCTTTCTTCATCCTTCCGGCTCCCAGCAGCATCGCTGTATGGCCAATATTTTGAGCATCGATCCGGGAAATATAGCCATCCTGCCGTGATGCAACCTCCACCTGGAACGGTGCGACCGGAAGGCCATAAGTTGAAGCTTTGGTGTCTATTATTCCTTGCTGGGCAGTCACCATCTCATTAAATTTGTCCAATGCGGCACCACTTTTAAGCAATTGCTGTACTTTGTCCCAGGCCTCGGCAAAAGTGTCGGCTTTTTGCCCCAGCTGCACCATATGAGCGGCAAGATAGAGGGATAAATACTTCAAATCAGCCGGGCCCCGATCTTTCAGGGTATCAATGGCCTCTCTTACCTCCAGAGCATTCCCTACCATTTTCCCCAGGGGCTGACTCATATTACTAAGCACCGCCACTACCTTACGTCCGGCGCCCTGCCCGATTTCGACCATCAGGCGGGCCAATTTCCGCGCTTCCTCCGCATTTTTCATGAAAGCCCCGCTGCCGACCTTGACGTCCAAAACGATTCCTTCTGCCCCGGCAGCAATTTTTTTACTCATGACGCTGGAAGCGATCAAAGGTATACTATCGACTGTAGCCGTAACATCCCGGATGGCATAGAGCCTTTTGTCAGCCGGCACCAGATTGCCGCTCTGCGATATTACTGCTGCTTTAACCCGATTAACCTGTTCCATAAAATCCGTATAGGTTTGTTCAACTTTAAAGCCGGGAATGGATTCGAATTTATCAATCGTACCTCCGGTATGCCCCAGACCCCGGCCTGACATCTTGGCTATCGGTACACCGGCCGCTGCCGCCAGAGGAACAACAATGAGCGTAGTCTTGTCCCCCACTCCGCCGGTGCTGTGTTTATCCACTTTGATACCTTCAATAGCGGAAAGGTCGGCTACATCTCCGGAATATGCCATGGCTAATGTCAATTGTCGGGTTTCTTCTATCGTCATGCCCTGAAAATAGACTGCCATAGCCCAGGCGGAAATTTGATAGTCAGGCATAGAGCCGTCACTTATCCCCTGAACCAGGCACTTGATTTCTTCCCCGGTGAGTTCCATCCCATCCCTTTTTTTAAATATAATATCCTGAAAATTCACATTATCCCCCCATTGTCGTATATAAGTCTCATAATCGATTAACTGCCCTAAGGCCATAACGTTAGGAGCGGACCTCAGGGCTGGTCTTTTACGTGTCATTCTCTGCACCGGCCTGCGTCCTTAATAGTCGCAAGGGAACATCAGTTGTACCCGCAGGGCATAGGCCGGACTACGGTTTATATGGTTGTCATTATTAGGATCTGTGTTAATCATAGTTAATCAGTGTCCTTCTGTGTTGAATTTCCTAATTAACCCCTCAGTTGCTCATAAAAACTCTGTCCCGCTATATCATCTGTTTTAACCCCCAGATGATCGGCTACGGTAAGTCCAAGGTCCGCAAACGAACTGCGTTTGCCCAGATTGATCCCCGCCTTCATCTCCGGCCCGTAGGCCAGTAAAGGAACATGTTCCCTAGAGTGGTCCGTACTTGGTGTGGTAGGGTCACAACCGTGGTCGGCAGTTATGATGAGCAGGTCATTTTTCCCCATGGTTTCCATTATGGCAGGCAGACTGCGATCGAATTCTTCCAGGGCGGCGGCATAGCCGGACGGGTTATTGCGATGGCCATACAGCTGGTCAAAATCGATCAGATTGGCAAAAACCAGCCCGTTAAAATCTTCTTTCATAACTTGCAGTATACGTTTAATACCATCGGCATTATTCCTGGTGCTATAGGACTCGGTAACTCCACGTCCGGCGAATATATCCTTTATTTTGCCCACTCCGATAACCTGCAGCCCGGCCTTGACAATGCCGTCCAGTACATTAGGGCCGGGTTCGAGGGAAAAGTCATGCCGGTTGGGAGTGCGGACAAAATTGCCGGTCTCCCCTACAAAAGGCCGCGCGATAACCCGGCCCACTCCATGTTTACCCGTTAACAGGCGCCGGGCGATACGGCAATATTCATATAATTTCTCCAGCGGAATTACCGCTTCATGAGCCGCGATTTGAAAAACGCTGTCCGCCGAGGTATAAACAATAGGATAACCGGTTTTTATATGCTCAGGACCAAGTTCCTGAATAATAACTGTTCCTGAAGCCACCGTGTTGCCCAGCGTTTTATTGTCTATCTGCCTTTCAAACTCAGCTATAAGGCCGGCCGGGAAACCATGCGGATAGGTGGGAAAAGGTTTATCAAGATATATCCCCATCATCTCCCAGTGCCCGGTAGTAGTATCTTTACCCTTTGATTTTTCTTGCATTACACCAAACGAGCCGGCTGCATCTTCAACCGCCTTAACCCCGGGAAGGTCGTCCAAATTTCCGAGCCCCAGGCGGGCCAGGTTGGGCAGATTCAGTCCCCCCACGGCCGCAGCCGTATTTTTAAGGGTGTTCGAGCCTTCGTCACCATACAGATGGGCGTCCTCGGCTCCACCTATGCCTACACTGTCCAATACTATTACTATTGCTCTGCTGTTCATTAGCCTTAATCCCCCATTTTTCTTTATATGGCCTGGTGTGTTCCCTGCAATTACTGCTAGTCTTATAATTGAGAGTTTTGCATAATTAACTTTTTCCTATGATTAAACAGTAACTTTGCGCATGTCATCCTGAGGCAAAGCCGAAGGATCTTAAGATTCTTAGGCTTTGCCTCAGAATTATC
>DHSK01000149.1 GCA_002408445.1 Syntrophomonas sp. UBA5288 | reverse complement strand
AGCCGAAGGATCTTTCCATCTCGGAGACTGCAAGATCCTCACTCCGTTCAGGATGACATTCGCAAAATTACTGCTTAATCATAGGAAAAAGTTGATTATGCAAAACTCTCCATTATTAAATCAAACTAATTCGTCTACCAGAACTCCAATCATTTCATTCAGCACATGGCTCACCTGCGCCGAGAACTCCAACACATTCTCGGGAGGAATCTCGCGGATAACTTCCTGCGAATCTGAATCTATTACTTTGACCTGATAGCGGCCACTCTCCTCGTGCAGTTTAAATTCCAGGTGATAATTCGACATCTTTAGAGCCTTGTTTACCATTTCGGTCGCTGCACTCAAATCGTTTTCCGTGTATTTACACTCCGGCTTTATATCCTCCAACCTGACCTTTTTCTCCCCGCCTTCTTTGCCCCCTTTGGGCAATCCCGACTGCGAAACTGCCTCGTTTTTTGCGGAGCTGTAATCAACGGCCATCCCTTGCCCTTCTATCCGCATGCTTTTCCGCCTCCTTGGCTATATTTTATTTCACTATTATTATCGTTAAATAGGGTTGGTTGCTTTAGTAAAAATTTCCCTTTATTACGGGATGCTGGGGATGTTTCGTTTTGTCCCACAATGGGAGACTTCTCTGCTATTAAAAAAGCTGTGGTCAATGACGGCAGGGTTCTTTATGAGGAAAAAGAAGGTTATTTTCAAGAACTATGCCCTTATCTGTATAAAAGCTATTACGAAACCCGCAAGTTTCGTCAGACCCAACATGCTCTATTCGAAAAAAAACTAGCGGAGGAAATAAGAAATGTCCGATCGCATAATCCTATTGATTGTCACTAAAGCCTGGTTTTAATACCTCATACTTTTCTTTTATCACTGCTTGAAACTCCGGCGAAATCGCATTCCAATCCAATAAATCAACCCGAAAAGGCAGATCAGATTCCTGAAACGCCTCCTTTAATTCTCCCAAACTGTTAATGCTCATTTTTTCCGTACCAATAACAACTAAATCCAAATCGGAATAGCGTTTAACCCTACCGTTAACCCGTGAACCAAAGGCCCATACTTTCATATTGGGAACATGCCGATTCAAAATATCAAGAATAATATTTAATTGTACATCACTTATTTCAATCATTTCGCATCTCCAGGTTTTTTAATAACTGTGAGGCAGCCCCTGAAAATTTTTGTGATATTTGGTAAACCTCATCTGAGATTTTATGATCATATATATGAGATGAAATATTTCTGGCCCGATGATATTCCATCCATTCATCAACATCTGTAATTAGACGATTTTCCGCAGCTAATCTGAACAATTCTTTTCTGGGTACACCATCAACCACTTCTGCGCTTACATTCGACTCTATCCATCGCTTCATGAACTTCCAGCACAATTCATAGGTAATTTCAAAATTTTGAATTACACCGGCTTTGAGCAGCTCAATTTCATCAGTGCTTATATCTTGCTGAATAAATTTGCCTTCAGTAATCTGTAAGGCTTTTTCCATAGAGCCAATTGCTCGCTTTAAACTGATTAGGTCCAGTTTCACTGTGCTCCCCCCCTGATTCAAGCAATAACCTTCATTCTCAGTCTACCATAGGAATATTAAGGCAGCAAATATAATTATACCTCCTGGAAGCCTTAACCGGCCAAAAAATTCACCTGCTTCAACTGAAGGATTTAAAAAGCACGGATATTGAAAGATTGCGGAGCCAAACCTTCGCCCCGTTTAAGGGCTGGGGTCTGGAATACCATTACAGTGCCACTCATCAGGAAAGAGAAAAGATGAATTTCTCTGCTCAGGGAGTAGTCAAAACGGCTGACGGCCGTGAAATAAGCATCAATATGGAGCTTAATATGAGCCGGGAATTTATATCGCAGCAAAATATCGACATCCGGGCCGGTAATGCAGCTGTCCAAGATCCTTTGATTATAAATTTCGCCGGCCCGGCCGCAGCTCTGACCGAACGTAATTTTCGCTTCGACCTGGACGCGGATGGTTCCGAAGACCTCATATCCTTCGTACAGTCCGGAAGCGGATTTTTAGCCCTGGATAAAAACGGGGATGGGACCATTAACGATGGGCAGGAACTTTTCGGCCCGCAGAGCGGAAATGGATTCGATGAATTACGGGCCTATGATGCGGACGGTAATAATTGGATCGACGAAAACGACCCTGTATTCCAACAATTACGCGTCTGGACCCGTGATGCGCAGGGCAACAATGTCCTTCTCGCGCTAGGCCAGACCGGAGTGGGCGCCATCTATCTAGGTGCCGCTAATACGGATTTCTCACTCAAAAACGCGGTCAATGATACCCAGGGCCAGCTGAGAAGTACCAGCCTGTTTTTACGGGAAGACGGCAGCGCCGGAAGCATACAACAGGTGGATCTGGTGGTATGACATAGCAGTTTCTAAAAGAGCAGCAGGAGAGGTTTAAGACTTCTCCTGCTGCTCTTTTGTTATCTGCTGCGGCCTCTCCGCCGCAGCAGATTCCGATACCGCCCTCGCGCACCTTGTTCTCAGCCCAACACATCCAGATACTTACCCAGGTGAGGGTTTACGGATTGCTCCAAAATCTGAATAACCGCCTGAGCAGACTGCCGGGCATTATCCATGGACATCTTCAGGACACTAATCCCTGCCTGCTGTTGCAACTGGCAAGTCTTCATGTCAACCGAAGCGGCAGCAATAGCTGCGGTATCCATATAAATACCCCCTTTCATCTCAATTTACATAGTATTAATTCTGTATTTCACACGATTTCCGTATCTCTGACTGCTTAAGATCCCCATGTCCTCGAATTTTAATACAAAACTACGAATAGTAGCATAGGCCGCATTGGCAAAATCCTTTTCCAACTGCTTGGTGGAAAACTCGCTGGCGCCATAAGCCGAAAGGACAAATTCAAACAAATCTTTCTCCTTTTCCGTAACCTTGCCTGCAGCCAGCGCATTTTGATACTTGCTAATAGATTGCTCCTGATTCCGTTTTTCTCCCATCCGGTTGTAGACGTTTTCAACCAGGTAAACCAGAAACGGCGTAACATCAATCAGGCTGCTGATTTCGTAATTCTTCTCGATTAGGGTATAAGCTTTGTAATATGCATTTTTCGATTTATTAATATAACTCGAAAAGGGAATAAACAATGCAGATGAATAACCCTGCTGCACCAGATACCACAGGTGCATGAGCCGCGCCATTCTGCCGTTGCCATCGAAGTAGGGATGCAGATAAGCTACATAAAAATGGATCATCCCTGCCTTCAACAGGTCATTCATACCGGTATCGCTGCCACTGAATTTAACCAATTGCGCCATACGTTCCGGAATTTTCTCAGGTGCCAGGCCCTGATGCTCCACCTTGCCGCCTACAATAAAAACATTATCATGGCGATAAAATTGTCCCGGCAACAGCCGATCATTTTCTTCTAAAAAATCACCCACAGTCAGACTGTATAGCCTGAAAATATTTTCTTCGGTTATTTTATTGAAAGTGTCGCTGATAAAATCCAGCCCTTTTTTCATTCCCAATATACGATTTTCCATTTCATCCTGGGGAGCATAACCGTTCAATATTCTGCGAATGCTTTGTCTGGAAGAATGGATATTCTCAATAATCAGGGTGGAATGGATTTCTTCCTCCATTGCCTGCAGGCCATAGGCATCAGCCGAATTGTGCATTAAAAACAACGTCTTGTAGGCAGACATCCTCAACTGAGCTGCATTTTCAAGGTATACCAGAGCCGCCCCCTTAAAGTCCTGCAAGGGCAAAGATTTATACATGGTTTGTTTTAAAAAGAAAAGCATAGCCGACACAGCCTCGGCTGAATATCTGTATTGCATTTTTTTCAAATCCATCAGGCTTTTATCGGAAAGCATTTTAGTAAAAAGACCTGCATCCATAATATCACCTCTGATATCAGTTGGTATCAATTTGTATCACTATAGCATCAAGTGGTAAAAAATGCAAATAGAACATTGGAGACGTTTCGTTCTGTGCCTAGATAATACCTCCCCTTCCACTTAGAGGTATGTTATAATGAAACATACGTTCTACGAATGAGGGGTACACACATGAACCGAGGAGAATTATTGGAAATCATATGCCATCGTTATCCACATGAGGAAAATAAGAAGCTTGCTCAACAACTTGGTATTAGCGAAAGTACGTTGAGGACGATTGCCAGTCGAAACGGTATACATAAGACCTTGGAATATCGAGCAATGCAACACAAAGATTTGACCGCTGCACGCAAGGAAGCCTGGGAAAACAATATAAAGCCCATGTATGTAGGCACCGTAGAGCAAAATATCATTGTGGGCAGCTTGATGGGGGATGGCAGCCTGGCTTTATATGGGCGCAGCAAAAACGCACGATATAGAGAACACGGAGCAATCGAACAATTACCTTATCGGGCCTGGAAAGCTGCAAAATTATCTCAACAGGGATTTAAACTAACTGCCAAAGGCCAGCTCATATCTCCTAGCCATCCTTATTTTACATCTCTTTACCATCTTTTTTACCCTGATGGGCAAAAGCATCTTACCCCCGATAACTTGCAAGTTCTGAATCATCCCATCGGCCTTGCCTGTCTATATATGGACGACGGCAGCCTGATCATTGATAGCTCCCGTAATAAAAACCGGGTTACCCTTTTTCCAAGAATTTATCTATATTCATTGAGCTTTAGCAAAAGAGAAAACGAATTGTTAGCCGACCATCTGCTAACTCAATTCGGGGTAGCATTTAAAACCAAAAAACATCCCGATGGAAGCGGATATATGCTGGAACTCAACCGCCGGGAAGCGGTGATCAGTTTTTTAGATATGGTAAAACCCTATGTGCTTGAGATTCCTGAAATGGCATATAAAGTTGATGTAGCCCGGCAGCTCCAAGCAGCCTCACAAAGATACGCTACACGCGGCTTTTTTATAAACATTGCACCATTAGAAACAGCTGATATTTCCTACACCAGCGATGAAATAGATAGAATAATCTATTTGAAACGGTCAGGCCTTACCGATCGGGAAATTGCAATACATATCGGACGCAGTTATTGGGGCATAGTCGATAAAATACGACGCCTAAGGCAGGAAGGACTATTATAAAGTAGGTAGCGGAGAATGAGGTCTCCGCTACGACAATAGTTTGATTCAGTTGGCTTATCTGAGCAGTTGGAGAACTGCTTGAGGTGCCTGGTTTGCTTGCGGACCATCACTTAGCTTTCACTAAATGCCAGACTATATCTTTACCCGAAACAATTAATTATTTCGGGTACCGGGTACTTCGGGGGCACCTTATCCCCTACGGGTTTCATCACCATGCAATGCGGAACTTAGATTCTCAGGTGCCTGACACCATAGCATTGTTTAAGTGGTATACCCTAGTCGTTGAACCTTCTCCAGGCTTTCGCCCCAGGAGCTCGGCTGCTGATTGTCCATTGTTCATCCCTGCTGCTTTTCGGCCTCTCACGCTTAGCCTTTCGGCTTACGTTGTAGGGAGCAGGGCTTTAGGAGGTTCCAGCAATTCACCCGGTTTGCGCCCAGGAATTACTTCCCGGGGGACCCTGCCGATAATTTACCTTAGCAGTTGAAGGACTGCCTGAGGAGCGTTATTGGCTTGAGCCAGCATAGCTGTTGCTGCCTGTTGCAGGATGTTCTGCTTGGTGAATTCCATCATTTCCTTGGCCATATCCACATCGCGGATTCTGGATTCGGAAGCCTGGAGGTTTTCTGAGGATGTATCCAGGTTCTTGATGGTGTGTTCCAGACGGTTTTGCATGGCACCAAGTTTGGAACGCTCGTTGGAGACTCTTTCTAAGGCATTATTAATCGTGGTTATGGCTGCGTTAGCGGCCCCCTGGGAAGATACACTGATTCCCGCTGTAGTTACTGCTTCTTTGGTTACAATTCCATTAGAAACGGTAGCATTGCTCGAATCTTGAGTTGTAATGGCTTGAAAATTTGCAGATGCAGCAGCAGTTATTCCACCAGCTGTGAAGCCAACAGTCATTGTAGCATCTATAGTTGTATCACCAATAATAGCACTCGTTTGATCGCGGCGAACTGTAACAGCATCTCCTATATCGGTACCACCAGCCGTTTGTAACTGAATAGTATAACTTTCCGCAGTAAATGTGGTTGATATTGTATTATTTATAGCATAATCTCCAGTACCTGCTGTCCAGGTTAAGCCATTACCAATATCCATGGCATCTGAATAAGTTGTGGAAGCGCCCCAGGTTTGTCCTCCATCAAAGGATATACTTACAGCCGTAGGGTCATTACTACCATCAACACTATCAATCTTAATTCTTAACTGCGCATCATCTGCTCCCGTATAAGCCCCGCCAATAGTACCGATAGTATCTGCTCCGCCGGTTGTTCCAGCAGCTGTGGTTGCATCTCCAGCAGTAGTTGCAGCTGTTTTAGTAGTTTCTAATTTATATGTCTGAGCTGTTAGACCGCTTCCAACCCGAGTTACAGTATTTACTCCTCCTACAGCAGTTGTATTTCCCTGGGTTACAACTTTTCCAGCAACTCCTAGGCTAGAGGCATCCATGGCATTGATAGCCAAGGATACGTTTTGGCCTGAATTAGCTCCTACGTGGAAGGTATTGCTTAAGCCACCGGCCAGAAGGTTTTGGGTGTTAAACTCAGTAGTGTTGGATATCCTGGTGATCTCTTTGGCTAGCTCATCTACTTCTGCCTGTATTTTAGCGCGATCACCGGAAGTATTCGTATCAGTAGCAGATTGAACAGCTAGCTCGCGCATCCTTTGCAAAATGGAATGGGTTTCGTTTAAGGCACCTTCTGCCGTCTGAATCAGAGAAATTCCATCCTGAGAGTTTCTGGAGGCTTGATCCAATCCCCTGATCTGGCCTCTCATCTTTTCGGAGATTGCCAAACCTGCCGCATCATCACCAGCACGGTTAATTCTATAACCGGAGCTTAGTTTCTCCAGGGATTTTTGTCCGGCAGTGTTGTTGATACCTAACTGTCTGTGAGTGTTCATGGCCATCATGTTGTGGTTAATAATCATTAAAAATTCCTCCTTGAATTTTATGCTCCCGCGTCCTTGCAGGGCAGTTCCATGACATTAGTTAGCTTATTAAGTGGTGCAGGTCGGTTTTAGTATCGACCTTTTGACTAAAAAGTTCCTGCTCCCTCCTTTACAGAAATATTTACAGGATATAGACCTGTTGGCTATATTATCGAATATAGCCAACAATGAGTAATACCCGGATAATCTGGAATATGATTCTCAATGGAGTGTTATCTATCCATATCGCCATTTTTCTTGGTTATATAGCTTGTTTTTGCAATAGAGACTTTTCTGTCGAGGAAATTGGTAACCATGTCATCCTGAGCGTTAGTGAAGGATCTTTTCCCCTTTCGAGTCGGGAAGATCCTTCGCTTTGCTCAGGATGACAGAAACATTTGCTCAGGATGACAAAAGGCTTTGCTTAGGATGACAAAAACTCTATTATTCATTAGAAGGAGAAGAGAGTAATTTATATTAACAAAAAAAATAGCGGGGGCTTAAGCCTCCGCCATTGAGTAACTGAAATATTTATTGCTGCTAACTCTGGCCCAGTTGGGAGGAGAGCCAGTTGCCTTGGCTTTGCAGCTTTTGCAGGGCTTGTTCCATAGCAGTGAATTTGTTCCAATAGCCTTCTTCGATGCTTGCCAGCCGGTCCTCCATATCTTCCAGGGTTTGGTCCATTTTGCTGATTTCTTTTCCCAGATAGCTTTCGTCGGCGCCAATGGTATTGTATCCGGCGGTGCTGGCGATAGATTCCATCTGGTTTATTAGTAACGTATCTAATTTGCGTGCAATGCCCTGGGACTTAGTATCTTCGGAATCCTGGTTGAAAAGTTTCATAACTCCATCCATGTCTTTGGTTAAGGCTTCACGCAGTTTTTCCTCATCAACATACAGCTTCCCGTTTTCTTTCCAGTTGGCCGAGGTGGTAATACCAATAGAACTTAAGGTATTATAATCTGAATCATTATCGACGGCGCTACTCATGGTCATGCGCAGCTCGCTGTAGGTGGAACTAAGCAGGGAATCGGCACGGAAAAGGCCGCTGCGGGCTTTTTCTTCCCATTTTTTGATATCTTCTTCCTTCATCTCGGATTTTTGTTCATCGGTTAACGGATTATAAGTACGGTAGCGCTTTTCGTTTAATTTAGTTCCTACATCTGTCATGATGGTATTGTACTGCTCAACGAAAGATTTGATTTGGTCTACAACCGAATCAATGTTTTTGCTTACCGTAATATCGGCTGTGGTCCCTTCCTTTTTCAAGGTCATATTGATCCCATACAAACTGATCTGGTTCGAATCATAACTAAGGGACTGCCCATTGAATTCTATTAATGCATTCCGACCCTTGACAGGACTTGTTACGGTATCCAGTCCCATTTTGGCAAGTATGGTGCCATCACCGGTACCGGCACTTATATTGAGCTCTGCCTTTTCTCCGGTAGCTTTGGACATAAGAAAAACCTTTTTCAGGTTGTCGTCATACATAGCGCTGACACCGCTTTTGTCCGAACTAAGATTGATCCTGTTCAGTACATCATAAATTGTATCGGCAGCAGTCACATTGATCTCTACTTCCTCGGTTCCTTCTCCGCCTTTGATTTTAAAACTTCCTTCTGTAAAACCGGTACTTAGATCTACTTCATTGGATACTACTGAAGCTCCTTTGGCTAATTGGGTAACCTTTACCGAGTAAGACCCCTCCAGGGTCTGGACTCCGGCTGTAGCACTAAGCACACTCTCGTCCGAGGAACTTACTGTTTTAGCTTGGAAGGTGCCCTGCAGCTTCAGGTTAAATACATTCTTCTCCCGAAATGTCCTCAGGTTGTTATTGATGGAACGGTAGTCATCCCGTTTCCATTCCAGCAGGGTCTTTTGCTGGAACTGGCGGTCTACTTTGGAAGTTTCGATTTTCATGAGGTCTTTTATTATGCTTTCGGTGTCGAGACCGCTGGCTAAACCGCTGAAACGTATAGGGTCTATGTAGCTCATCGGCTTTCCTCCTTTCGAATAGCTAGAGGGAGAGCGGAAGCTTTAAACCTCCGCTGCACGTTTTAGATATCCTGTAACTTTTTTAGTTGTTCGGCGGTGGGAAGGTTTTGCAGAGCTTCCCGGTTGGCCGCCTGGATTTCGTCGTAGATTTCTTTACGATGGACGCTTAAGGAGCGAGGGGCGTTAATGCCTAATTTGATTATGTCGCCCTGTACGTCTACTACGGAGATTTCAATATTGTCCCCGATGATTATGCTTTCGCCTTTGCGTCGGCTGAGAATAAGCATTATTTTCCCTCCTCTTTCACCTTTTGGTCTGCGGGGAAAAGGAGGTGCTTAGTTTTATAATCGGGTTGGGAAGAAATAAACTGAAGTCCTTTTTGGCGATTCATATTTATAATTACGGGAGCCATAAGGTTGGCCGTGGACTGTCGAAAGTCTTCCGGAACCGAAATTATGGCGTAAACAGCCAGATTCTTTTCATGGTCTTGTGCTTCAATTTTATCTATTTCTTCATCCGGCAAATCTATCTGATACCCGGGGAAAAAAACAAAAGGATCAGCCATGAGCAGACAAAGCCGGCTGTTGTTTACAGACTGCAGATAGCAAAACGGGCCTTCTTCCAGGGGAATGAGAATGAATTCTTTTTCTTCTTCGAAGGCAGGTATGCCTTCGGGGAATTGTATTATCCGGGCGGGATCGATATCAATATTCCCCAGGGTCTGGCTATGGATAATCATGGGGTGCCTCCTTTTTTAGACGGTGAATTTTTGTGGTTAGTCTTGGAAAATACCTCCGGCCCTGAAGCCCGCTCCTATCGTCGGGGCTGTAGGGCCTACTACGGGTTTTTATAAGGGGGTGTCCCCTCATTCCCGCTGCGGCCCAAGTATCCTCGGAGGCCTCTTGCGGGTTTTTTATACCACCTGGTTCAGGCGGCTTTCTTCCCAACTAATATTAATATAATTCTTCTGTCGGAGATAAGCGTTGACTTGACCCCGCTGTAAATTACTGTCGACTTGGCCCCGATGCAACTGCAGGTCTACCGTGCCCTGATCCAGATTGATATTTACCGGGTATAAATCAAACCAGATATCCGGCCTTTGTTGGGGTATGAAGGTTACGTTATAGTCAACGCTGTCATCCATGGAAGCCGCTGCAAGTTCAGGAATTGAATTTCCATTCTCTATTCCAGCCAGGTAATTGCCGTCTGACACGATGCGGTCAACCGCGGCCGCAACATCTGAGCGGGCCAGGTCAGCACAATACCAGGCAAAATCCAGGGGCTTGCGCCGGCCGGCATCGGCAAAGCATTTGGTCTGGTCAATATGAATAACCGGCCGTTTTGATTCCATCTTAAGCTGCGGCTCTTTTATGGCCAGTTCAACCGCCGGAAGCGTAGTCTTAAGATTTAGAAACGGCTTTTTAATATCAAGTCCGATTTTAGCATATTGCTGATCGATACGTAGTTGGAGCATGGTATATTCCTTTTCTTTTTTAGACGCTGATATTCTATGTCCTCAGGTTTGGATTTTCCATGTTATTCTCTACACCGGCCTGAAGGGCTATCGCCCTGTAGACCGGGCTACGGTTCTATTCTTTAACTCAGGAAGTCGACCAGGGTGGGCTGGATGATGCGGGCACCAGCAGCCAGGGAAGCCTTGTAGACATTTTCCTGCATTTTTAAATTCATAATGACTTCGGCTATGTCGGCATCTTCGACCTCCCCCAAGATGCCGGCATAAGAGGTCTGGGTTGATTCCAGCCGGTT
>DHSK01000180.1 GCA_002408445.1 Syntrophomonas sp. UBA5288 | reverse complement strand
ACTTTCATGTTTATACCTCCTTTTCATGAGGAACATTTATCTACTTGAACCGATAGGTAATTCTGCCGCGGTTTAAATCATAGGGAGATAATTCCACCATTACCCGGTCCCCGGACAGTATTCTGATAAAGTTCATGCGCATTTTCCCAGATATATGGGCAAGGACCTTGTGGCCATTTTCCAGTTCGACATTGAACATTGCGTTGGGCAACGGTTCTAAAACTTTCCCTTCAACTTCTATAATGTCTTCTTTTGCCATTTACCAGACCTCCTTCCCCTTTGTTTCTCTGGCCTCAAGCAGCACCTTGAGGTTTTTCCTGATAACATGGTTGCCAGGCATTTCTCCCCTGGACAAGTGTTCCAGAACTTTATCTGCTGTCATATTAGTATAATGAATGTGTTTAATGTTCTTTACCTTTGGATTTTCGATTTTTCTTAACTCTCCATCCGCCAGAAGTACAAAATCATCGTTTACCATACCTACGATTATGAACATTCTGCTGCGGTCTCGACCGGCTTTGGAATAAACCACTCTGCCTAATATGTCTTTATTAATAATCGGCCACCCCCATCATCTCAGGGTAAGTATCTCCGGCCCATTATCAGTAATGACTATGGTATGCTCGAAATGAGCCGATGGTTTTCCGTCACGGGTTGCAACTGTCCATTCATCCATTCTGGTGTACACGTGGTACGAACCCAGGTTTACCATGGGTTCTATAGCCAGGGCCATACCTGCCTGCAGGACCGGCCCGCGATTGGGTCTTCCGAAATTGGGCACCGACGGTTCTTCGTGCATCTGGCGCCCTATTCCATGTCCTACAAAATCACGTACTACTGAAAATCCGGCTTTTTCCACATGAGTCTGAACCGCATGGGAAATGACCCCCAGATGACGACCCGGAAGAGCCTCCTGAATACCTTTCAGCAAGGCCTCCTCCGTTACCTGCAGCAGTTCGGCTACCCTGGGTTCGACCTTGCCTACTGCTATAGTCACAGCGGAATCGCCGGCATATCCATCCACCAGTACACCAAAATCAATGCTTATTATATCTCCCTCTTTGAGCTTGCGCGGACCAGGAATTCCATGTACCACCTCTTCGTTAACGGATGCGCAGATGGATCCTGGAAAGGGCCGGCCGGTTGCAAAATTGGGATAGTTTTTAAAAACCGGTATGGCTCCGCGTTTGCTGCACTCCTCCTCCGCCATGGCATTAAGATCGCCGGTGGTTATGCCCGGTTCCACCATTCTTTGCATACCTGCCAGAACCTGAGCTACCACTTGCCCGGCCACTCTCATTTTTTCTATTTCAGCGGCGGTTTTTATAGTAATCATTTACAGACTCCCTAGTATTCCTTTGATTTCATCAAAGACTACGCCAGTGGCACGATTGCCGTCGATATTATGCAAAATGCCATGTTCACTGTAATAATCAATCAAAGGTTTAGTCTGACTCATATATACATTCAGACGATTTTTAACCGTATCTTCATTGTCATCATCGCGATGGATCAGTTCTCCTCCGCATTTGTCACATAGCCCTGCTTTAGCGGGCGGATTGAAACGGGTATTGTAAACGGCCTTGCAGTTCTGGCAGCTTACCCGTCCTGCCATACGATCAATCAAGATGTCATTTGGTACTGCAATATTAAAAGCTGCTTCCAGTTTCTTGCCCATCTGAGCCAGAACGTCGGACAGGGCTTCTGCCTGTACGGTCGTACGGGGGAATCCATCCAACATAAACCCATTTTGGCAATCCGGCTGTTGAAGCCTTTCGGCTACTATACCGATCGTAACTGAATCCGGAACCAATTGACCCGCATCCATGTATTTCTTAGCTTCACGGCCCAACTCAGTTCCATTGCTGACTGCCTCCCTGAACATATCCCCGGTGGAGATATGAGGAATAGGGAAACTGGCTTTGATCAGATCGGCCTGGGTTCCTTTACCCGCGCCCGGAGGGCCCATTAAAATAATGTTCATGTTCAAAATTCATCTCCTATTTTACAAAACCCTCATAGCTTCTGAGTAGTAAATGTGCCTCTATCTGTTTCATGGTATCCAGTGCTACACCAACTACTATCAATAGAGCAGTACCCCCGAACCAGAGGCTGGTTATACCGGTAAGCTTGATTGCGAAATTCGGCAGTACGGCTATAAGTGCCAGGAATATGCCCCCGCACAGAGTTAATCTGGATAGGATCCTGTCGATATATTCAGCAGTTGGGCGACCTGGTCTTATGCCTGGTACAAAGCCGCCGTACTTTTTGATATTGTCGGCCACATCTACCGGATTAAAGATTATAGCCACATAGAAATAGGTAAAGAATAAAATTAAGGCGGCATAGAATACGTTATAAAGTGCACTGCCAAAACTGAAATAGTGATTTATAAACTGATTGAAACCGGAGGTCGGACTCATCCATGACCCTATGGTAGCCGGGAACATCATAAGTGACATAGCAAATATGACTGGTATAACACCGCCGGCATTTACTTTAAGGGGCAGGAAAGTACTTTGACCGCCATACAGTTTACGACCTACCACGCGTTTGGCATATTGAATGGGTAAACGTCTCTGCCCTTCATTAACTGCCACCACAGCAGCTATAACCGCTAAGGCCAGTACCACAAAGAGAACAATGTTGAGTGCTCCTACTATGCCGCCGGCCAGTTCCTGCCCTACACCATGAATCTGGCTGGGTATCCGGGCTACGATTCCTGCGAAGATTATGAGCGATATTCCATTGCCTATACCTTTTTCGGTAATCATTTCCCCTATCCACATTAACATGGTTGTACCGGCGGTCAGCGCTATGGAAATGACAAGATAAGAACCAATTCCGGGGTTGATTATTGCTCCACTCTTGCTGAGGGCAATTGACATACCCATGGCTTGTATAAATGCCAGTACGACTGTACCATAACGGGTATATTCAGCAATTTTCTTCCGGCCCTGGTCGCCTTCCTTGGACAATTCCTCCAATTTGGGTATTACTATGGTTAACAACTGCATAATAATCGAAGCATTAATATAAGGGGTTATGCTCATGGCGAATACGCTGAAACGCTTAAAAGCTCCCCCTGATATTATGTCGAAGAATCCGAATAACTGACCTTTTAAAAGTTCTGCTACCGCATCAGCATTAATTCCCGGTACCGGGATGTGGGCTCCTACTCTAAAAGCCAGCAGCAGCATCAATGTGAAGAACAGTTTCTTTCTCAGGTCACCAACTTTGAATGCCTGTTGAAATGAATCTAGCATTAAATCACCTCAACTTTGCCACCTTTGGCGGTCACTTTCTCCTGGGCCTGCTGGCTAACTTTATTGACTTTAAGGACCAGCTTCTTATCTAATTCACCGTCTCCCAATATCTTAACCTTCTCCTTGAGGGATTTAATGAGGCCCGCCTGGAGCAATACCTCCGGCGTAACTTCAGTTCCATCCTCAAATCGATTGAGGTCTTTAACATTGATTATGACGTATTCTTTACGGAATATGTTGTTAAATCCCCTTTTAGGAATGCGCCTCTGCAGCGGCATTTGTCCACCTTCGAATCCAGGTCTGGTTCCTCCGCCGGAACGAGCTTTTTGCCCTTTATGTCCGCGGGTTGAAGTTTTGCCATGTCCGGACCCGATACCTCGGCCCACCCTTTTTTTGTTCTTATTAGAACCGGCCGGAGATTTTAGTTCACTTAAATTCACTGTAAAACCTCCCAATGCTTTAATCTAGCTCTTCTATTGTTAAAAGATGTTTGACTTTGTTTATCTGCCCTCTGATCTGAGCGCTGTCTTCATGAATTACGGTCTGGTAAAGTTTTTTTAGCCCCAGGCTCTTAACTGTAGCTCTCTGGGTTTGGGGGCACGCGATAGTGCTCTTAGTCCAGGTTATCTTGAGTTGCTTGGCCAAGTGTATCCCTCCTAGTTCAATATCTCATCTATGGTTTTGCCCCTCATTTTGGCTACTTCGTCGGCCTTCTTCAAACCTTTCAATCCTTCCATGGTCGCATGTACCATGTTGATGGCATTGGAGGAACCAAGGGACTTGGTGAGAATATCTTTTAAACCTGCCGCTTCCAATACGGCTCTCACCGGTCCGCCGGCGATAACTCCGGTACCGGCTGAGGCAGGTTTGAGGAGAACTGAACCTGCTCCAAATCTCCCAGTTATTTGATGGGGAATGGTCCGGCCATCAATAAGAGGTATTTCTATCATGTTCTTCTTTGCATTTTCAACTGCCTTGCGGATGGCATCGGGCACTTCGGTTGCCTTACCCTTGCCGGTTCCGACTTTACCTTCGCCGTCACCTACTACCACCAGCGCACTAAAGCTAAATCTTCTTCCGCCTTTGACAACTTTGGCAACCCGGTTGACGTTAACGACTTTCTCTATCATTTCCGGTGCTGCCTGATCTTTTTCAATCATCGTTTCCCTCCTAGCTCTCCGAAGTCAGTCCTAAAACTCCAGGCCATTCTCTCTGGCTGCATCAGCCAGAGCAGCAATACCTCCGTGGTATTTATAACCGTTGCGGTCGAATACTATGGCGGTAATCCCCTTTTCCTTGGCCTTTACGGCAATGCTGCTCCCAACGCGCCGAGCTGCATCTATATTCGTTTTGGATTGCAAATCTTTCATATCACTGTCAAGGGTTGATGCCGCCGCCAGGGTGACTCCCTTTTCATCATCGATTATCTGGACATATATGTGGTTCAAACTTTTAAATACACAAAGTCTCGGTATCTCGCCGGTACCTGCGATTTTGGAACGAACCCGCTTGTGTTTACCCTGACGAACCAGCTTCTTGTCGGGCTTGTTAATCAACGCAGTCACTCCTTTCCCTGGCTATTTAGCACCTGCTTTGCCAGCCTTGCGTCTTACTACCTCATTATCGTATTTGATACCCTTGCCTTTATAAGGCTCAGGTTTTCTGATTGCCCTTATATGAGCGGCTGTATTTCCTACCAGTTGTTTATCAATACCTTTGATGGTAATCTTGGTGGCTGCAGGCACTTCAAATTCGATGCCGGCAGGGGGCTCAACTTCCACCGGATGGGAAAATCCGATGTTGATAACGAGCTTTTTACCCTGCATCTGGGCTCTGTACCCTACCCCGACCAGTTCCAGTCTCTTTTCGAACCCGCTGATAACACCTTCGACCATATTGGCCAGGAGTGCCCGGTTTAGTCCGTGCAGGGCACGAAATTGCCGGCTGTCGTCCGGCCGCATAACCAGCAGCCGGTCTTCTTCTTGGGCCAGGGTGATTCCATCCGAAACTTCTCTTTTAAGTTCCCCTTTGGGGCCCTTTACTGTAACGGTATTCCCATCAATATTGATTTCTACACCTTTAGGCAGGCTGATAGGTTTTCTACCTATTCTTGACAACGTTCTCTCCTCCTTCAGCTACCATATATAACAGATTACTTCTCCACCGAGGCCTTGCTTGCGGGCTGATTTATCCGTCATCAAGCCTTTGGAGGTTGAAATAACCGCTGTGCCAAGCCCACCCAGGACTTTAGGAATTTCATCTTTTTTGACGTATACTCTCAGCCCAGGTTTACTGATCCTTTTTAACCCTGTTATGACCCTGCTCTTGTTAGGCCCATACTTGAGGTATACTCTTATAATGCCCTGCTTACCGTCTTGAATATATTCAAACTCTTTGATGTACCCTTCATCTTTCATAATTCCGGCAATGGCCATCTTTACTCTTGAACTGGGTACTTCAACGGTTTCATGCATGACCATGTTGCCATTCCTGATCCGAGTCAGAAAGTCGGCTACGGGATCACTCATGACCATATCTTATACCTCCTTTACTTTGCCTACCAGCTTGATTTAGTAATGCCGGGTATTTCACCCCGATGTGCCAATTCTCTGAAGCATATCCTGCACATACCAAATTTGCCCATGTAAGCTCTTGGTCTTCCACATATCTTACATCTATTGTATTCTCTGACTTTATATTTCTGCGTGCGTTCCTGTTTAAGTCTCATTGCTTTTTTAGCCATCTTACCTTACCCCCTATCTAAACGGCATTCCCATGTTTTTCAACAGTGCTCTGGCTTCTTCATCCGTTTTGGCGGTAGTAACTATTACAACTTCGAGTCCTCTGACTTTGTCAATTTTGTCATAATCGATTTCGGGGAATATGGTTTGTTCCTTTATTCCCAGTGAGTAATTACCACGGCCGTCAAATGCCTGCGGGGATACTCCTCTGAAGTCACGCACCCGGGGGAGGTCCAAATTGATTAATTTGTCGAGGAAATCATACATTCTCTCGCCTCTCAGGGTTACTTTGCAGCCGATAGACATTCCTTCTCTTAGTTTGAATCCGGCAATAGACTTCCTGGCTTTGGTAATAATAGGCTTCTGCCCGGTTATGGCGGTTAAATCGTTTACTGCTCCATCCAGTGCTTTGGGGTTTTGCACTGCTTCCCCCAGTCCGATATTTACTACTATCTTTTCCACCCGGGGTACCTGCATGACATTCTTATATTTGAATTGCTCTATTAGCCTGGGTACTATTTCTTGCTGATACATTTCATATAGCCTGGCCATCTAGTGAGCTAGCCTCCTTTCATGGAGTATTTAATCTAATACTTCTCCGCATTTCTTGCAGACTCTTACTTTCGAACCATTATCTAAAATGGATTGTCCTACCCGAGTAGGTTTATTGCATTTATTGCACAATAACATAACATTGGACGCATTAAGCGGTGATTCCACCTTTAATATTCCTCCCTGGGGAAGAGAACGACTGGGCTTCTGGTGTTTTTTTACCCGGTTTATACCTTCAACCACAACTCGGTTCTGATCGGGTACAACCCTTAACACTTTGCCTTTTCGTCCGGTGTCCTTACCGGTAATGACCATTACGGTATCGCCCTTTTTGATATTCATTCACTGCACCTCCAAAGACTAAAGGACTTCCGGGGCTAAAGATATAATCTTCATAAAGTTCTTATCTCTGAGCTCCCGCGCCACCGGTCCAAATATGCGTGTACCACGGGGATTGCCGTTGTCATCTATAATTACCGCAGCATTTTCTGAAAATGCAATGTAGGAACCGTCTGGCCTTCTGATTTCTTTTTTGGTTCTTACTACTACGGCCTTGACTACGCTGCCTTTTTTTACTACTCCGCCCGGGGCCGCCTCTTTTACCGCCGCAACTATTACATCACCAACAGTAGCATACCTGCGGGTTGAACCGCCCAGTACTTTTATGCATAACACCTTTTTTGCCCCGGTATTGTCGCCAACCTGGAGCATGGTTTCCTGTTGAATCAAGGTCTTTAACCTCCTTCCTAAAAACCCGAGCCTACTGCAAGGTCTTGGCCTTTTCGATTATTTCGACCAGCTTCCATCTCTTATCTTTACTTAAGGGACGGGTCTCCTCGATCTTGACCAGATCGCCGATTTTAGCCTCATTGCGCTCATCGTGCGCTTTTTGTTTCTTGCTGGTTCTGATGGTCTTTTTATATAAAGGATGCTGTTTTACTGTTTCTATTCTGACGGTAATGGTTTTATCCATTTTGTCACTTGTAACTGTGCCTATTCTGACTTTTTTGTTAGCCTGGTTGTCAGCCACCCTAAGACCTCCTTTACACTTTTTCCCTTTCCAGTTCTCTTTCCCGGAGGATAGTTTTGCACCGGGCAATGTTCTTTTTAACGTCTCTTATTCTCATGGGGTTATCCAATTGACCGGTTGCTAATTGAAACCGTAAATTGAATAATTCGCCTTTGTAATCCGAAACTTTCTGGATAAGTTCCTCATCGGTTAGTTCCCGTGCTTTTTTAGTTTTCACTAACCTCACCACCTATTTCTTCTCTTTTTACAAATCTGCACTTGATGGGCAGTTTGTGGGCTGCAAGGCGCATGGCCTCCCTTGCTACTTCTTCGCTTACACCTGATAATTCAAACATTACCCGGCCGGGTTTTACAACGGCAACCCAGTGCTCCGGAGAACCTTTTCCTTTTCCCATTCTGGTTTCGGCCGGTTTTACGGTTATGGGCCGGTCCGGAAATATTTTTATCCATAGCTTGCCGCCTCTTTTGATGTAACGGTTAATGGCTATACGGGCTGCTTCAATCTGCCGGTTGGTAATCCAAGCTGCATCTTCCGCCTGCAGGCCATAATCGCCGTAAGTAACGGTATTACCTTTATGGGCAGTACCTTTTAATCCCGGGCGATGCTGTTTTCTGTATTTGAGTCTTTTTGGAATAAGCATTATGCCTCTGCCTCCTCCACCTGTTTCTTCTGGGGCCGCTTTTTAGCCTCAGGTATCACTTCGCCGCGGTTAATCCACACTTTAATGCCAATCTTGCCGTAGGTCGTGTTGGCTTCGGCAAAACCATAGTCTATGTCGGCTCTTAAGGTATGGAGAGGCACTTTTCCTTCGGAGTGCCATTCGGTACGAGCTATTTCGGCTCCGCCCAAACGACCGGAAATCATGATCTTCATTCCCAATGCTCCTACCCTCATGGTGCGCCCTACTGATTGTTTCATGGCCCGGCGGAAAGATATCCTTTTTTCGAGCTGCTGGGCAACATTCTCAGCCACGATCTGGGCATCCAGTTCCGGTTTGCGAATTTCCTGGATGTTGATGTTTACACTTTTACCGGTCATTTTGATTAATTCGGCCTTCAATGTTTCTACTTCCTGACCACCGCGGCCGATTATTATTCCCGGTTTGGCTGTATGGATAGTAACCCGGAGGCGATTGCCGGTTCTCTGAATCTCCACCTTGGAGACTCCAGCGGCATAAAATTTGTCTTTTATAAATTTTCTTACTTTAAAATCTTCGTGCAGAAGATCAGTGTAATCTCTATCAGCATACCAGTTGGAATCCCAGGTCTTTATAACTCCGATCCTGAATCCTTTTGGATTTACCTTCTGACCCACTATTTAACCTCCCTTTCCCTTAGCACTACGGTAATATGACTGCTTCTGTGCTTCATTACGTCGGCTCTACCATACGCTCTGGGCTTCATTCTCTTAAGAGTAGGTCCCTCATCAATTCTAATCTCCGATACGTACAGACTGTCCGAATCCATGTCATAATTGTGTTCGGCATTGGCTACCGCCGATTTTAATACTTTGGTTACCAGGGGTCCGGATTTCTTGTTACTATATCTTAAGATTCCTATAGCTTCTTTTACGTCCTTACCTCGAACCAAATCAGCTACCTGGCGAGCTTTAAAAGGAGATACCCTTATATAACGGGCTACTGCTTTTGACTCCACAATCCATATCCTCCCTTCTATTTGGCTCTGCTGCTCTTTTCAGATTTTCCGGCATGGCTTCTGAATATTCTGGTGGGAGCAAATTCCCCCAGTTTCAGGCCTACCATATCTTCAGTAATATATACGGGAATGTGTTTGCGTCCATCATGAACAGCCACTGTATGCCCGATCATCTGCGGCATTATGGTTGAACGCCGGGACCAGGTTTTTAATACCTTTTTCTGGCCATCCTGATTCATTGCTTCTATCCTGCTTAGCAGTTTTTCTTGACAATATGGTCCTTTTTTGATTGACCTGGCCATCTGGAAACCTCCTTTACTTCCGTTTCTTCACAATCATCTTGTCGGACGGTTTCTTCTTGCGGGTAGTTCCACCGATAGCAATCTTGCCCCAGGGTGAAACCGGGTATTTTCTTCCCACCGGAGCACGTCCTTCACCACCACCATGGGGATGGTCATTGGGATTCATAACCGAACCTCTGACGGTAGGTCTGATACCCATCCAACGTTTTCTGCCGGCTTTACCGATGTTTTGGTTTTCGTAGTCCAGATTGCCTACCTGACCGATGGTAGCACGGCAATTGATGTGAATTAAACGTACTTCGCCGGACGGCAGTCTTACGTGGGCATAGGCCCCTTCTTTGGCCATAAGCTGTGCTACTGTGCCAGCGGACCGAACCATTTGACCGCCTTTTCCGGGTCTCATTTCAATATTGTGAATCAGTGAGCCTACCGGGATATCCTTCAGGGGCAGACTGTTACCGATTTTGATGTCGCTTCCGCTGCCGGAAACTACCGTATCGCCAACCTTTAAATTGTGGGGAGCCACAATGTAGGCTTTAGCGCCGTCAGCATAATGCAATAAGGCAATATTGGCTGAGCGGTTGGGATCGTATTCGATTGCAGCAACTTTGGCTGGAACGTTATCTTTGATACGTCTGAAATCTATCAACCGATATAAGCGCTTATGTCCTCCACCTCTGTGTCTGACGGTTAGATGGCCTACCGCATTGCGCCCACCGGTATTTTTAAGCGATTTGGATAATGATTTTTCCGGTTGTTTTTTGCTTAATTCTTCGAAACTCAGCACAGTCATGTGTCTGCGGCTGGGTGTTGTCGGTTTGAATTTTTTAATGCTCATCTATTTTTTCCCTCCTTTTAAGCACCGCACAATTGATTACAGGCCTTCGAATAAGCGAATCTTGTGTCCGGGCTTGAGGGTTATGATCGCCTTTTTCCGGCTGGGCGTTCTTCCTTCAAATCTCCCAAGACGTTTTGGCTTGCTTTTCAGGTTCAGGGTGTTAACCCTATCTACTTTAACCTCGAAAATATGTTCGATGGCATTCTTAATCTCGGTTTTATTGGCTTTTTTATCCACAATGAAAGTGTATTTATTGTCAGCCAGCAAATCCATGGATTTTTCAGTTACTACCGGCTTGATAACAACATCTCTGAAGTCTTTCATTTAGGCAAACACCTCCTCGACCCTGGCTACTGCATCCCTGGTAATAAGCAGCGTGTCATATTTCAGAAGGTCGTAAACATTGATGGATTCGACTTTGAGCGGTTTTACGCCGGGAATGTTACGGGCTGATTTAAATACGTTCACATTACCATCGGCAGTAACCAGCAATGTCTTTTGTCTGGCTTTTAACGCTTCCAGCGTTTCTACCATTAATTTGGTGCGTGGTTCGGCAAAAGCAAGATTATCGACTACTATGATGTTGTTGTCTTTTACTTTGCTTGAAAGAGCCGAACGCATTGCCAGTCTTCTCACTTTACGAGGCATTGTATATGAATAATCCCGTGGTTTGGGGCCGAATGCACTTCCTCCACCTCTCCAAACGGGGTTGCGCGTACTACCGACCCGAGCGCGGCCAGTTCCTTTTTGCCGCCATGGCTTTTTGCCTCCGCCTCTTACTTCTCCGCGCCTTTTTGTAGATGAGGTGCCCACTCTCTTGTTGGCGAGCTGCATTTTAACGAAACTGTGCAGTACTGCCACATTGGGCTCTATACCAAAAACACTGTCGTTTAATTCCAACTCTCCGACCTGGGCCCCACTCATATCGTATACTGAAACTTTAGGCATTTTCTAAACCTCCTTCTTAGCGGTTAATAGTATAGTTATTAGTTCATAGCCTTTCATAGCCTGTTTAACGGTTATTGGTTGCTAATCCCTATTATCTATTCCTACTAACTCATTAAGCCTTGACTGAATTCTTGATGGTAACAAGACTTTTCTTGGGCCCTGGTATCGAACCTTTTATCAGGATAAGGTTTCTATCCGGATAGACTTTTACTACCTTCAAAGCCTGAACGGTAACACGATCCCCTCCCAGTCTGCCTGGCATTTTCCTGCCCTTGAAAACGCGAGCCGGTCCCATAGCTCCCAGTGAACCCGGGCGGCGGTGATATTTTGAACCGTGACCCATTGAACCCCTTGCGAAATTGTGTCTTTTTACTGCTCCAGCAAAGCCCTTACCTTTGGAGGTACCAACCACGTCGATAACATCGCCGGGTGCAAATACATCAACATTAATGGCCTGCCCTACTTCATAATTGTCAATATTGGCCAGGCGGAACTCCTTGATATAGCGTAAAGGCTTAACACCGGCTTTTTTAAAATGTCCTTTTGCGGGTTTATTGGCTTGCTTTTCTTTCAGGTTGTAAAAACCTACCTGAATGGCATTATACCCGTCAGTCTCCTCAATTTTCTTTTGCAGTACCGTACATGGTCCTGCCTCAACGACAGTTACAGGAATAGCTTTTCCTGCCTCATCAAAAATCTGGGTCATTCCGATTTTTACGCCCATAATGGCTTTTTCCAGATTGTTTACCACTGAAACTACCTCCTAGTCCATAATCCGTAAACGAGAGGTTGGAAGTGGGTTATCCAACATCGTTCGATACTTCGGACCTCTATATCGCCTTAAGACCTTTTTTCCCACTGGTCTTGCAGCACTGTCTCCATAAAAACTACAATTTAATCTCGATGTCTACTCCGGAAGGCAGATCCAGGTGCATCAGAGCGTCTATAGTTTTGGCATTGGGATCCAGTATGTCTATCAGGCGCTTGTGAGTCCTCATTTCAAATTGCTCCCGGGAATCCTTGTTAACATGCGGAGATCTTAAAATAGTGAAGATTCTCTTTTGTGTTGGCAAAGGTATGGGTCCGGAAACGTTGGCTCCGTTTTTCTTGGCGGTTTCGACTATCTTCTGCGATGATTGATCCAGGAGCTTGTGGTCGAATGCCTTTAATTTAATTCTTACTTTTTGTTGGCCACTCAATCTTTCTAAACCTCCTCGAACTGGCTTCTATTAGTTCACGCTACCAGGCGTTCTAACAGGAAGGATCTAAGCAATCCTTCCTGATTATAACACCCTATCGAACTCTATTCCAGAATACCTGTAACAACACCGGAACCAACTGTTCTTCCGCCTTCTCTGATGGCGAATCTTAAGCCTTCTTCGATGGCTATCGGGGTTATCAGGTCGATTTCCATGGTTACGTTGTCACCAGGCATTACCATTTCTACTCCTTCCGGCAGTTGCAGTACTCCGGTTACGTCAGTTGTACGGAAGTAGAACTGAGGTCTGTATCCACCGAAGAACGGGGTGTGTCTTCCGCCTTCTTCTTTGGTTAAGACGTATACTTCCCCTTTGAATTTGGTTAAGGGTTTGATGCTGCCCGGTTTGGCTAATACCATTCCTCTTTCTACTTCTTTACGGTCTACGCCTCTTAACAGGGTTCCGATGTTATCTCCTGCTTCAGCAAAGTCTAACAGTTTTCTGAACATTTCTACGCCCGTGCATACGGTCTTTCTGGTCTGTTCTCTTAAGCCGATTATTTCTACTTCGTCTCCGACTTTCACCTGACCTCTTTCTACTCTGCCGGTGGTTACTGTGCCTCTACCGGTTATGGTGAATACGTCTTCGATCGGCATCAGGAACGGTTTGTCGGTCGGTCTTTCCGGCAACGGAATGTAGCTGTCTACCTGAT
>DHSK01000061.1 GCA_002408445.1 Syntrophomonas sp. UBA5288 | reverse complement strand
GGGGTTTTTGGAATTATGCAAAAATCTCACTTTATTGCTACAGGTAGTACTCCAGGGATTTCTGTTCACCGGCCAGGTGAAGGGTTTTTAATATCTTGCTGCGGATTTTTACAAAATCTACCCCGCTTCTGTCCCTGGGCCGGCCCAGCTTTATATTTTCAATCTGTTCCACTTTACCGGGACGGGAAGTCATAACTACTATTTCATCACTTAAATAGACCGCCTCATCCACATCATGGGTCACCAGTATCATGGTAGTTTTCCTTTGGGCCCAAAGCTTTAAAAGTTCATCCTGCATATGCATGCGGGTAAAGGCGTCCAAAGCTCCCAGAGGTTCATCCAGCAATAAAATTTTGGGTTCATTTATTAGAGCCCGGGCTAAAGAAGCTCTTTGGGCCATGCCGCCTGAAATCTGATGCGGGTATGATTTTTCAAAACCCTCCAGGCCAACCATATCTACTGGGCTAGTTTTCCAAATGGGTCCCAGTAACTGATAACATCTATTTCCCCTTTTTTGATTGCCTGCAGCAGTTGGTCCTGCGGATAAGCCAGCCATTTAACATCTTTTTGCGGGTCAAGTCCGGCATTGGCTACAACTACGCTGGCCACCGCCATAGGCGTACCGCCGATGGCATCGACACCGATGGTTTTACCTTTTAGGTCCTGGGTCGACTTGATATTGGATTCTGGAGGAACGACTATTTTGATACAACCGTGATGAAGTCCGCCGATAACCTTTAAGTCAACTCCGTTCTGAATAGAGGCGAACCAGGCAAAATCACCATTAGTAATTACAAATTCTCCGGTTTGCAATCCCGTCTTCATGGCGTCGGCAGTTCCGCTCACCAATTCCGCGTCCAGGCCTTCCTTGGCAAAGAATCCTTTTTGGTAAGCAACGTAACTGGGGGCTCCGCATACCGAACCATCCAAAGCCTGAATTTTAAGTTTCCCGTATTTATACTTGCTGTTCTGCGTATTGGAAGTATCCTTGGTTCCGCCGCAGCCTGCCAAAGATAAAGCCAGAACTGCGATAAGCAAAACTATCAATAGATTCTTATATTTCTTCATGGTCCTGCTTCCTTTCTTAATTACGTAATTAATATCCATGAGAACAAAACCATTAGCATGTTTTATGATCCGTAGCCTGCCCTACGGCCCCAAGCGAGCCTCAGGGATGGGCTCGTTTTTTCATGCTATGCCCTTGCCCCGGCCTGAAGGGCTATCGCCCTGTAGGCCGGACTACGGTTTATACAATTGTCATTATTAGGATCTGTGTTAATCATAGTTAATCAGTGTCCTTCTGGGTTGAATTTTAAATTAACCTTGTGCAAAGGCTTTTGCAAAGGCTTGCTCCAGGTCGGCGATTAAATCATTGGCATCTTCCAGGCCAATGGACAGGCGTATGGTTTCCGGTGGAATTCCCGCTGCCAGTTGTTCCTGGGCATTCATTTCCGCATGCGTGACTTTAGGTGAATTAATAACAAGCGATCTGGCATCTCCCACGTTGGCGTGGTAACTAAACAGGTTGAATGAAGTCAGGAATTTTTTTAATTGCTGCTCATCTCCCTTAAAGCCGAAGGAGAATATTGATCCGGCTCCGCGCGATAAATATTTCGCAGCCAAATCCCGGTACTTGTTGTCATGAGCAGAAGGATAACTCACCCAGCTCACTTTTTCATTATTTTCCAGATACCTGACAATCTTTTCCGTACTGGCTACCTGTTTGGTTACCCGTTCCGATAGAGTCTCCAGCCCTTGCAAAATCAGAAAGGCATCAAAAGGACTAAGCAGTGCGCCCAGATAAGACAGATAAGTTAAGCGGACTCTGGCGGTAAAAGGTACTTTCGGAAATACCTCTAAAACAGTCCGGCTGCGTCCGGTAGGCAATTCTTTTAAAAGATATACGGGAGATTCAAATTGGGGAAATTTGCCGTTAGCCCAGTTGAATTTTTCGTTTTCCACTATCAGACCGCCTAAAGTAGTTCCATGTCCGCCAATAGTTTTAGTCGCCGAGTAAATGATGATATCTGCCCCAAACCGGAATGGATTTAATAGATACGGAGTAGCAAAGGTATTATCAACTATCAGGGGGACGTTATTATCGTGAGCTATTTTAGCAATAGCTTCGATGTCCGGTATCGTTGCATTGGGGTTGCTGATGGATTCAATCAATATGCCTTTAGTATCTTCTTTCATGGCCTGGCGGAAAGATTCCGGCTCATCGGAGTCCTCCACCAGATCAATGTTTATGCCCAAGCCGGGAAATATCTGTTTGAGGCTGTCAAATGTGCCTCCGTAGAGCCTGGGAGTGGTAAGGATCCGGCCGCCGCCTTCAGCCAGATTAAGCAGGGTGTACGACACCGCCGCCATCCCGGAAGCCAGGGCAATGGCACCGGTGCCGCCGTCCAGCGCCGCTATTCTATTTTCCAAAACTTCTACCGTCGGATTGCTTATTCTGGAATAGACATGCCCCAGTTCATTGGCAGTTGTCAGCCTTTCTGCCCGGTCGGGGTCCCCCAGATCAAAAGAAACAGTTTGATAAATAGGCACGGCCACGGCATAATTGTGTTCTTCAGAGTTATAGCCGGCTCTTATTTTTAAGGTATCAAACGCATAATTACTCGTCATAATTTATCCCTGCTTTCTTATTGTTATATATTGCCTAACGCTTCCACCCGCATTTCACCTGTCTCCAAAGCGAGCAGATAATCAGCCCATTTGGAGGCCCAATCGCGAAGCTCGCTTACTTCAAGCGGAGTAGGTACTTTTGATTCGCTATGCTCGGCTATTTTTCCGGCCAGGGTCCGGTATATGCCCGCTTGCTTTGATTCCGGAGCTGCCTCGATGGTGGTTTTTCCCTGCAGTTCACTCTGGGTGACGACGACTGATCTGGGCACATATTCAACTACCTGAGTATGTGTCTGGGCCGCAAAATCATCAATTATTTCCCGGGCGTAAGGAACATTGATCGAATTAGCTATGATTCCGCCCAGCAACGCTCCCCCTGAATTGGAGTACTTCTGTATCCCTTTAAATAGGTTATTCGCCGCATAAACCGCCATGAAATCTGCCGACGAGACCGTAAAAACATGCTGGGCTATGCCTTCCCGTATAGGCACTGCAAATCCCCCGCAAACTACATCACCCAATACATCATAAATAACATAATCAAGCTCAAGTTCCTCAAAAACCTTTTGCTGTTTCAACAACTGCACTGCGGTGGTAATTCCCCGGCCGGCACAGCCGACTCCCGGGGCCGGTCCCCCGGCTTCCACGCAATATACCCCGCCAAATCCCTGAAAAATTACTTCATTAGCCTGAACTTTATTTTTTTCTCGCAAAGTATCCAATACGGTCGGTATATATTTCCCTCCCCTCAAGGTATTGGTAGAATCACTTTTAGGATCACAGCCAAACTG
>DHSK01000165.1 GCA_002408445.1 Syntrophomonas sp. UBA5288 | reverse complement strand
CAGGTTATTATTTCCATAGTGCGGTAATGGGTAAAACCAGGTTTATAAGGCCTTTTGCTTCTCAGGGCATCATACTGGTCGCAAATGGCTACTATTCTACCTTCCATTGGTATCTGTTCACCGATCAATCCCCGGGGATAGCCGGAACCATCCCAACGCTCATGATGGGTTAAGGCAATAGACTCGACCATTTGGATTTTTTGCTGTTTGGATTGGGCAACGATGCTGGCGCCGGTCAAGGTATGGTTTTTCATGACTTCAAATTCTGCTTTGGTCAACGGTCCCGCTTTGAGCAATATATTATCATATATACCTATTTTGCCAATATCGTGCAGGGGCGCGGCAAAGGCGATAGATTCGACAAAATCAGCCGGCATATTCAATTCCTGGGACAGAAGGGGAGAGTATATGCCCAGACGCCTATTATGCAATCCGGAGTCACCGTCTCTTAATTCCGCCGCCGCGGTCAGCCTTTGCACCACTTCACTGCTTACTTCCTGTACCATATTAAGGGCCTCGGTTAACTCGCGGGTTCTCTTCTCTACCGTTTCTTCCAGGTCTTTTTGATAATTTTTTTGCATAAGGGTATATCTGGTCAAGCGGATGGCTTTGTCCAGTACGGTTAAAAATTGATTCAGATCAAGTGGTTTCAATATAAAATAATCCACCCCTAGATTGATAAGATCCAGCAAATAGCCGGCTTCATCATGGGCGGATATTACGATTATTACCTGTCCGGGGTTTAGAAACTTGATTTGCTCTGCCATCTTGACCCCGTTCATACCCGGCATATTAATATCGGTCAGGACCAGGTCGTAATTGCTCTGACGGTATTTTTCCAGACCGTCTTGTCCCTCTTCAGCGGTAGTGACACTGCTAAAAAGGGTAGAAAGCAGTCGGGCGGTATTCTGCCTTAAATCATTATCATCCTCAACGTATAAGACACTTATTCCCTGTGCTGCTTTTTTTATTTCCCGGGCGTTGATCACTCAAGTGCCCCCTTGCCTAAAACGGTAGTTCAATGGTAAAACATGCACCATTGTCCAGGTTTCTGGCACGAAGTTTGCCCTGACAATGTTCTTCAACTATTATTTTAGACATGTACAGACCCAGACCGGTACCTACACTTGGACCTTTGGTGGAAAAATACGGCTCAAAAATTTTATCCATTATATCATCGGGGATTCCGCCGGCATTATCAATTATATCCACCACCTGATGATTATTTTTTTCGTAGCCATGAATAATTATCTGGGGCTGGCTGGTTTCGTTTTCAACAAAGGCATCGGAGGCATTTTTTAAAATATTCATATATACCTGCATCAGTTCATTGGGATAGGTCAAAATAGGCTTAGTAAAGGCATAGTCCTTGATAAGCTTGACATGTTTATATTCCAAAGATTTACCGATGATTCCAAGCGTACTGTTGATCACATCATTCATAATAACAGTATCCTGCGCATTATCAGGTTTAAAGAAATGTCTGAAGTCATTGATAGTATGGGAGAGGTATTGCGCATGCTGGTTTATTTCATCCAACAAAGCTATAAATTGCTCCTGATCAAACATGTCCAAATCTACCAGAACTTTCAAGTTGCCGGCCAGGGTGCTGATGGATGACAACGGCTGGCGCCATTGATGGGCTATCATACCAATCATTTCTCCCATCGCTGCCAGCTTGGAATTCTGAACTAACAATTGTTCCTGCTGCTTGCGCTCCATGAATTCTTCCTGCAGTTGAGTATTCAAGGCTTCCAGTTCATCCACCATATTATTTAAAACATCTTGTTCCTGACGCAACTCTTTTTCCTGGTATAAGTGGCAGTTTTCCACTTTGTTTAAACCGTTGAAAATGGCAATAGCCATCATCTGACACGAATTATAGCCACAGGCGGCACAGTTGCGGAAATCTTTTTCCTCCGCTTTGTGCATCTGAGTATAGATTTGTTTAAACTCAGCCAGGCTGGGGATCTTGATTTGATTGCGATAGGATAAATCCCGGTAAGAATAGTCAAAATTATATTCAGCCAGTGCATCTTGTATAAATAAGGCTAATTGCTCTTCCTGCCCCGCGTCACGGCCGGCTTCTTCAGCGCGGGTAGTCATGGCGGTTTCGATGTTATTGATGCTTTTGGCCCGATTGGTGCAGCCTGCTCCCATATTGCAGCCTTTTTCACAACTTAAAATATCAACCATAAGAGGCAAGCCGGGCTGCGCGGTTTTAATATCGTTTTCCAGGTCGGAAAGATATTTTTCATATACCAGAGGGCCTTCAATTTTACTGATAGCACTGCCCGGGGTGTTCGGATAATGGTGTAAATAACATTCCTTTAAACCGCCGGGAGTGGAAAAATTAGCGGCCATTCCGGCTGCAACGGTATTATCAAAATAGCCGCCTTCCAGCCGGGATAAATCGATGTTACGGTCATTAAAAATTCTATCCAGGGATTGGTAGATAACGTTATATTGTACCACTTTACTGTCATGGAATTCACGCCGTTTGGCCAGACAGGGAGAAATAAAGACCAGACGGGCATGGGGATGCAACGATTGCACGTAAATGGCCATATCGTATACCGGACTGCCGGTAGGAGCCAGATGCCCGATCAGGGCCGGGTGGTGCAATTCTATATAGCGGACAATAGCAGGGCAGCTGGACCCGATCAGAGGCAGCCTGGCCCGGCCTGAAGTGATAGCTGTATGATAACAGGCTACGGTAATTTCCGCCCCCAGTGAGACATCATACACCGCTTTAATTCCCAGAAGTTTTAAGCCGGTTATCAATTGAGCAAGATTATAATTGCATTGGGCTGAAGGGGCTACCAGAGCTACGATTTCCTGATGGCCAATATCCTCCACAAATTGTGCGGCATCATCAATGAGGAAACGGGCACTTTTCTCCATATCTCCGCCATGACTCCTGATGCAGGCATCAATACAGCGCCCGCAGCCTATACATAGAGCCGTATCGAATTTTACCACTTCACCGCTGCCATCGCTGCAGACCTTAACCGGGCAAACAGCTATGCACTGGTGACAGTTTATGCAATTTTCCGATTTAATTCCTATTACTTCAATTAGGTCATCCATCAATATCTTCCCTAATCATATTTTATATAGTATAACTTCCACAAATCTTCCAGATTACCTTTTTTAATACAATAAAAAACAAAAATGGTTTAAGCAGAGAGATGGAAAGAAATATGGGCAGTGGCGCTGAAAACCGCCGGCACAGCCCCCAGGCTGCAGCCCGAGGGGATCAAATTACCGGCTGGTGGTCTTGACAAACCCTGGTTGGGTTGAGTATAATTTTGTAAACTGTTGACGAGGAAGTAAAACCACAAAGCCAGCCTTGCAGAGAGTCGGGAAAGGTGGAATCCCGACAGGAAATGGAGTGGACAAATGGGCCTCCGAGGGCGGAGTGAACGGACCGTAAGGTTTTCAGTAGCTTCCGACGCAAAAGCCAGCGTTAAAGGGCGATGGGTGTGATGGCACTCTGTAAGAGGGGATGCGTTCCGTGTAATGCATCAAGTAAGGTGGTACCGCAGGTTTGACACCTGTCCTTAATTAGGACAGGTGTTTTTTGTTGTTATACACCTTGAGGGCCCGCAGGGAAGGACACCCGGGACAAATATAATTTGACAGGGAGGAAATTTTGTAATGAAAAAGTTGTCAAGAATTATTGCTCTGGTGTGTATGTCGACCTTATTACTGCTGTCATTGTCAGGGTGTTCATCAAGTCAGAAGGACTCTGCCAATAGCAACGAACAGGAAAAACTGAAGATTGGTATAGTACAAATAGTAGAACATCCGTCCCTTAATACGATCAGAGAATCTTTTATAGCTGAACTGGCCAAGGAAGGCTACAAGGACGGGGAGAATATTACCATTGATTATCAGAATGCTCAGAACGAACAGACTAATCTTAAGACTATCTGTCAGAAGTTTGCTAATAATAAATATGATTTGATTGTCGCCATTGCTACTCCTTCAGCCCAGGCTGCGGTGGGTGAAACCAAAGATATTCCCATTGTATTCTCCGCTTGTACCGATCCGGTGGGCTCAGGCCTGGTGAGCAGCATGGAGAAGCCGGGTAAAAATGTTACCGGTACCTCTGATGCGGTCTCGGCTGAAAAAATCATGGAATTGGCCAAACGGATTACACCCGATATCAAAACCGTAGGAGCGCTATATAATTCCGGTGAAACCAATTCCCAGGCGGTGGTTGAAGATTTGAAAAAATATGCTAAAAAGAACGGTTTGACCGTAGTGGAAGGTACGGTAACCAATTCCTCCGAGGTACAGCAGGTGGCCAGTTCACTGGCAGGCAAAGTGGATGCTATTTTTTCACCGATTGACAATACCATAGCCTCAGCCATGCCGGTAGTGACCCAAGTAGCCAACAAAGCTAAAGTACCGGTATATGTAGGTGCTGATTCCATGGTCAAGGATGGTGGCCTGGCTACTTATGGTATAAATTATCCGGTCCTGGGTCAGGAGACCGCCAAAATGGCAGTTGAGATTTTGAAAGGTAAAAAGCCTGGAGATATTGCAGTTAAGACCATGTCCGATATGGACATCTATATCAACCAGGATACCGCTAAAGCCATAGGAGTTACCATCCCCGGGGATGTTTTAAAAGAAGCCTCCCAGATTTTCGCGAAATAAATTAGAAATTTAATAATTCCAACAGAGGTAGCGGAGATGTGAAGTCTCCGCTACTGGCTGGTTAAATCTAAACAATTGCTGGTATACTTAACACATATTTATTTATAAAGGAGTTCATCGTTATGAGTTTATTGTCGCTGCAGGGTTCGGTGGAACTGGGTATTATATATGCCATTATGGCCCTGGGGGTCTTTATCTCATTTCGAACGCTGGATATACCTGACCTGACAGTTGACAGCAGTTTTACCCTGGGAGCAGCTTTCTCAGCGATATTGTGTACCGGAGGCCAACCTTTGGCAGGGATAGGAGCCGCTTTTGCCGCCGGGTGTGTGGCTGGTTCGGTAACTGCTCTGCTCCACACCAAACTAAAGATTCAGCCTTTGCTGGCCGGTATTCTGGTTATGCTGGGGCTTTACTCCATCAATTTAAAGGTAATGGGCAATAAACCCAACATCCCTTTGCTTAATAAAACTACCGTATTCGATATGTTTGAAACCGTGCTGGAAAACACTAGAGCGGCCGATTATTCCCATCTGATTTTGCCTACGGTGATACTTCTGATTATTTTGATTATGTTGTTTTTATTCCTGAAAACCAAGTTTGGTTTCGTTTTGAGGGCGACCGGTGACAATGAGCAAATGGTCCGCGCCCTGGGAGTCAACACCGATTTTACCATACTTATAGGGCTGGCTTTAGCCAACGGTCTGGTTTCTCTGTCCGGAGCCCTGCTGGCCCAGTATCAAACCTTTACTGATATCAGCATGGGAATTGGTATGGTAATCATCGGGCTGGCTTCGGTCATCATTGGTGAAGTAATCTTTGGGAGCAGGCCTTTATTACGAAGACTCATTGCGGTTATACTGGGTGCCATACTTTACCGTCTGATTATAGCTTTTGCATTGGAAATGGGAATGCCGCCCACCGACCTCAAACTGGTTTCGGCGGTAATTGTTGCTCTTGCCATGGCCATGCCGGTCATCAAAGGACATATGATTTCGCTTAAAAAGAAGATAATGCCGGTATTAACAAGATATTTAATGTTACTTAAGAAGAGGAGAAGCGGGAATAAGCAAGGAGGTCAGGCATAATGCTTACAATTTCCAATATCAGCAAAATTTTTGGCCAGGGTACTACCAATGAGAATCTGGCTATTGATGATTTAAGCCTGACGCTGGAGGATGGCGAGTTTGTAACTATCATAGGCGGCAACGGCGCCGGCAAGACCACCTTGCTTAATTGTATTGCCGGGGTTTGTGCTATAGATAAGGGCAAAATCATGCTTGACAGCATGAATGTGACCTTCTGGCCCGAGTATAAACGGTCCCGCTATCTGGGCCGCGTATTTCAAAACCCCCTGCTGGGTACGGCTTTTGATATGACCATCGAAGAAAATCTAGCCATTGCTTACGCCAAGGGTAAGCCCCGGGGGCTCAGACCCGGTATCGGTAAAGCCGATGCTAAAATGTTCCGGGAGTGTTTGGCTGAGCTGCAATTAGGATTGGAAGACCGCATGGGGAACAAGGTAGGACTCCTTTCGGGCGGACAGCGCCAGGCTCTGACCTTGCTTATGGCTACCATTGTGAAG
>DHSK01000166.1 GCA_002408445.1 Syntrophomonas sp. UBA5288 | reverse complement strand
CTTCACAATGGTAGCCATAAGCAGGGTCAGAGCCTGGCGCTGTCCGCCCGAAAGGAGTCCTACCTTGTGTCCCATGCGGTCTTCCAATCCTAATTGCAGCTCGGCCAAGCACTCCCGGAACATTTTCGCATCGGCTTTACCGATACCGGGTCTGAGCCCCCGGGGCTTCCCCTTGGCGTAAGCAATAGCCAGGTTCTCTTCGATAGTCATATCAAAAGCCGTACCCAGCATAGGATTCTGAAACACGCGGCCCAGATAGCGGGACCGTTTATACTCCGGCCAGAAGGTCACATTCATGCTGTCAAGCATGATTTTGCCCTTATCTATCTCATAAACCCCGGCAATACAATTAAGCAAGGTGGTCTTGCCGGCGCCATTACCGCCTATGATAGTTACAAACTCGCCATCCTCCAGAGTCAGGCTTAAATCATCGATAGCCAGATTCTCATTGGTAGTACCCTGGCCAAAAATTTTGCTGATATTGGAAATTGTAAGCATTAGGCCTGACCTCCTTGCCTATTCCCGGTTCTCCTCTTCTTAAGTAACATTAAATATCTTGTTAATACCGGCATTATCTTCTTTTTAAGCGAGATCATATGTCCTTTTATTACCGGCATGGCCATGGCAAGAGCAACAATTACCGCCGAAACCAGTTTGAGGTCGGTGGGCGGCATTCCCATTTCCAATGCAAAAGCTATAATCAGACGGTAAAGTATGGCACCCAGTATAACCGCAATGAGTCTTCGTAATAAAGGCCTGCTCCCAAAGATTACTTCCCCGATGATGACCGAAGCCAGCCCGATGATTACCATACCAATTCCCATGCTGATATCAGCAAAGGATTGATACTGGGCAATCAGGGCGCCGGACATAGCGACCAACCCGTTGGCTAAAGCAAGCCCTATAAGTATGGTAAAATCGGTGTTGACTCCCAGGGCGCGGACCATCTGGTCATTGTCACCGGTCGCCCTCAGAACGAAACCAAACTTGGTTTTCAGGAATAAAAACAACATAATTAAAATAATCAGAAGTATCACCGCAGGCAAAATCAGATGGGAATACTCGGCCGCTTTGCTGTTTTCCAGCATGGTTTCGAACATATTGAATACGGTAGTTTTGTTAAGCAAAGGGATGTTGGCTTTATTGCCCATTACTTTTAAATTGATGGAGTAAAGCCCCAGCATAACCAGAATACCGGCCAGCAAAGGCTGAATCTTTAGTTTGGTATGGAGCAGGGCAGTTATCGAACCAGCCACACACCCGGCGGCAAAAGCGGCTCCTATCCCTGCCAAAGGCTGGCCGCCGGTACACAATATCGCTGAGAACGCTGCTCCCAAGGTAAAACTGCTGTCAACTGTCAGGTCAGGTATATCCAGCGTTCGAAACGAGATAAAAACCCCCAGGGCCATAATGGCATATATTATACCCAGTTCCACCGAACCCTGCAGCGACAATAGACTCATGACGATGAACTCCTTTATAAATAAATATGTGTTAAGTATACCAGCAATTGCTTAGATTTAATATCCTGAACCAGCCAGTAGCGGAGACTTCCCATCTCCGCTACCTCTATTGGAATTGAGAGTTTTGCATAATTAACTTTTTCTTATGATTAAGCAGTAACTCTGCAAATGTCATCCTGAGGCAAAGCCGAAGGATCTTAAGATTCTTCGCTAACGCTCAGAATGACATGTTGAATTTTTTCTGACTATTTCGCGAAAACGTGGGCTTCTTTTAGGACATCCTCGGGGATGGTTACTCCTATGGCTTTGGCGGTATCCTGGTTGACATAGATATCCATATCGGACATGGTCTTAACTGCAATGTCTCCAGGTTTTTTACCTTTTAAAATCTCAACTGCCATTTTAGCAGTCTCCTGACCCAAGACCGGATAATTTATGCCATAAGTGGCCAGACCTCCATCCTTGACCATGGAATCAGCACCTACATATACCGGTACTTTAGCTTTGTTGGCTACCTGGGTCACCACCGGCATGGCTGAGGCTATGGTATTGTCAATCGGTGAAAAAATAGCATCCACTTTACCTGCCAGTGAACTGGCCACCTGCTGGACTTCCGATGAATTGGTTACCGTACCTTCTACCACAGTCAGGCCATTCTTTTTAGCATATTGTTTCAAATCGTTAACCACCGCCTGGGAATTGGTTTCACCGGAATTATATAGCGCTCCCACAGTTTTGATATCGGGTGTAATCCGTTTGGCCAATTCCATGATTTTTTCAGCCGAGACCGCATCAGAAGTACCGGTAACATTTTTGCCCGGCTTCTCCATGCTGCTCACCAGGCCTGAGCCCACCGGATCGGTACAGGCGGAAAATACAATGGGAATATCTTTAGTTTCACCCACCGCAGCCTGGGCTGAAGGAGTAGCAATGGCAACGATCAAATCATATTTATTATTAGCAAACTTCTGACAGATAGTCTTAAGATTAGTCTGTTCGTTCTGAGCGTTCTGATAATCAATGGTAATATTCTCCCCGTCTTTGTAGCCTTCCTTGGCCAGTTCAGCTATAAAAGATTCTCTGATCGTATTAAGGGACGGATGTTCTACTATTTGTACTATACCAATCTTCAGTTTTCCCTGTTCATTGCTATTGGCAGAGTCCTTTTGGCTTGATGAACACCCTGACAATGACAGCAGTAATAAAGTCGACATACACACCAGAGCAATAATTCTCGACAACTTTTTCATTACAAAAATTCCTCCCTGTCAAATTATATTTGTCCCGGGTGTCCTTCCCTGCGGGCTCTCAAGGCGTATAACAACAAAAAACACCTGTCCTATTTAAGGACAGGTGTCAAACCTGCGGTACCACCTTACTTGATGCATTACACGGAACGCATCCCCTCTTACAGAGTGCCATCACACCCATCGCCCTTTAACGCTGGCTTTTGCGTCGGAAGCTACTGAAAACCTTACGGTCCGTTCACTCCGCCCTCGGAGGCCCATTTGTCCACTCCATTTCCTGTCGGGATTCCACCTTTCCCGACTCTCTGCAAGGCTGGCTTTGTGGTTTTACTTCCTCGTCAACAGTTTACAAAATTATACTCAACCAAACCAGGGTTTGTCAAGACACCAGCCGGTAATTGTGTTGTTAATCAGTAATAATGTCATAGTATAATTTTTCAGGGAAAATCATCCCCAGAATAAAGATATAATGGAAACCATAAATAATCTCTGTCATGCTACCGCTGTGCTTGCTGAAGCATCGTCTCAAAATATCTTAAGGCCGCTGGTGTCTCTCTCCGAAGCGCGAGCCTAAAAAACAACGCTCGAGAAATGCACGGGAATGTTAGGGTGAAATGTCTAAAATGGTATCTTCCAGTTTTGATTGGCTTGGTAATGTTTCTTACCTGCACTTGCATGGTGCGGTTAACGATGCCACCGGTCGTATCCTAGCTCTCTATTTTGAAAAGAAGAAACTTCAGAAGTTATTATGAGTTATGTCTTATTTTCAAGAAAAGCAACTTCCGCATCAATCAGTTCTTTCAACTTACGTAGCTCCTGTTCCGTTAAAGTTACGCCTTTTCCTATTTTTTCATGCTTGGAAGCCCAGTCCCGGATGTCGTATTTTGGCTCCGCGCTGTTCCAACTAATGCGGTTGAGCTCTTTGCGCCAACCCTTGCTGCTTTCTGATATCACGCCGAGTTCATTAATAATTTCAAATTTAAAATCATTTTTAGCCGTCATGTATTTGGTCTCCTTTAATCCGCCATAATTCTCCATGCCGGCTGGTTGCCCGTAGCTTTTGAGCCCCGCCTTTCAAAGCTATAACGCAATTCACATTTACTGAGCATTTGCTCGACCTGTTTGTTATTTTCATTAGAAAAAGGCACCCATATGATTCCGGACTGCGTACGATTATCAATGTACCTGACGCCTGCTTCTTTAAGCGAATTGACTAGAGAATTTCCTCTTGACTGTATTGGTTTTTTTTGTGCTACATGAATTCTCTGATTTTCTCTGATGACAGAACTAGAAGGTGCTTGTTCAATTCTTTTTATTGACTCTTTTTGCGCCTTATTTTGCAGTTTTACTGACGGCAAATTTGGAGCAATCGTTATTTGCGCAAACATCTTGCCGTCCTCTTTTGCAGACATCACACTTTCCGGCTTTTGCATCACAATAATACCAGCTTTATTCGGAACATTTGTAGTTATACCATCGTTTTCTGCGTTCCATTCATCCAATATCTGTGCTGCACGGATTTTTACGCAATTGAGCAGTTCTGATGCTGGTTGCACTGCGGGCTTATTCAAGACTGTTTCAGGAAAGATACCGTATTCGCTCAATTCATATTTGACCCTCTCCATTGTCTTATCAGGATCGCGATAATATTCGCTTCCCCGGATACGGATAAAGCGCCAGCCTATCCGCTCCAAAACTACTTGGCGTTCCATATCGGCACGAACTTTTTCATCACCGCTGTGGAACGTTTCGCCATCGCATTCCACGGCAACGCTACCGCCCTTATACAATACAACCATATCAATGCGGTAAGCACCCACCTGCCACTGCTGCACCAAGTGATAACCGGAAGCGACTAACGCCTTGCCAACGGCTTCCTCAAACGGCGACTCTGCTTCTCTTTCGACTTTTTCTGCTAATTGAGCAAACGCCTGGGGGTTTCCTGCGTATTCCAACAAATCACGGCGTAGGTCGCCGTTTTTTAAGTCTCTTGTATAATCGAGGGAATGTACTATCCATAACTGATCCCTGGCTCGGCTGGCAGCGACATTGTATCTTTGTTTTCTTGATTGATCGGCACCTTCACCGGCCATGTTAAGAGGACCATCGCCCTCATTACTGTCGACCAAAGAAAGAAATATCACATCGCGCTCATCACCTTGAAAGTGTGAGGCATTACCGCACAGGATCTGCCGTTGTTCAATAACGGCCGGGTCGATTCTCTGTAAAATGATTTGCTGTATCTTTTTTGCTTGCTCATCCCCCAGAAGTGAAATCACGCCAAAGCTCATGTCGTTGTATTCCTTTTGCTCCATGCAGGCCATCATCAGAGCCACGATTGTCTCTGCTTCTTTTGTATTAATTTTCTGCCTGCCCTCTCGAATTCCGTTATCTACTCTAAATGTTACAACCGGAGGAGACAGTACACTGCTCCCAGCATCCCGCAGCGGTTTAATTTTATATTCATAGGACAACTTGTTGCTGTAACCGATAATATCCGGAAGGCATCTGAAATGCTCACGCAACATTAATGGCTGGAACGTGGTTCCAGCAATGTCATAGAGAGATGTCTTTGCGTCGTACAGGTGCCAAGCAGGAATAATGCCTTTAATGTACATATCACGTAATGCATTCATCTTGTCGATATCCACGCCTACAGCCATTGGACTGACCTGCTTGTCGTCCCCCACAATAATTATCTTTTTTGCCATATACACAATGCCAAGCGCCGAAATATCAGATTGGCTAGCCTCGTCAATAATAATAACATCAAAGGAGTTGCGGGCAGGGTCAAGGCTTTCCATAGCCTTGTTAACCGTCATAATCCAGGCAGGAACAGCTCTCTGGCATACCGCCATCAACTTCCGCGCCTGTTTTTTTAGCGCCGGGGCGTTTTTTCCGGTTCCTTTTCCAATTTTTTTGACCGTAAGTTTCCATCCCATCAGCGCCTGCCGCATACTCAAGTTGCGCTCCGTTCGGAGCATCAAATGATGCCACGCCCTGTCGGATGCAACTCTCACGGTGGTCTTTCGCAGCTCTTTGTCCAGCATAACCGCTTTATGCTGTAATTCTTCAAAGGGTTCTGAGATTATAGAGTCGATAATTCCCGCAAACTGTTTCCATTTCCAGGCGGCCTCGATAGTTTGGGGACAATCTATATTCCCGTGAATGCCCGCGCGATTTCGGATCGCGTCCGCCCATTCCGGGGCAATAGGTGCTATGATAGCCAATACTCCTTCACGGGATGCTTTGAGCGAATTTTTGGCGTACAGCTCGGACAACTGTCGGTAACAACGCCCATAAACTTCAGCTTCTCCATGCTCAACCGCACTGCTCATCGAATTACAGATAGAAGAACGCCTGCGCTCTCCTTCGTTCAGAGTCCGGATCATCTGGTTTTTGCGCTCCTCAATGCCGCATAAAACCATCAGCTGATTGGCCAGTTCAATGTAATGTGGCAGTATCTTGTGAACTGTGCAGAGCATTTTTTCGGTGTGGGTTAACTCGGACTCCATCTCCGATTCGCAAAAAATCGCTTCGGAATTCAGCCCGGCCTGCCTGATAAGCTGCAGCAGTTTTGCGTATTCATTTTGATACCAGTTCAGATAACGTTTAATATTAGGAATGGTCTGTAGCCCGATTCGCTCAGGCTCGTTGTCTAGTGAGAAAAATTCTGGTGCGCCATGCTTGGACATCAGCTCATCCCATAACAAAGCAACCTGATTTCTTTTTTCCTCAAGCGTTAAATAATATTTCACCAACATGCAGTCATTTTCCGACATAATTGGTGCCCCGTTGATGCTGACGCCTAAAAGCAAAGTTTTCAAAGGCTTATTAAACAATAAATCAATCTTTGAAATTTTTCCTTTTTTATGAAAAATTTCTATCAGCCGTTGCAAATGCGATTGCAAGTGTATCGCTGCAGCTTCAGGGGCAATTTCAATGTTTCTTCCGGTCATTTGAGTGACAATAGAATCAGCATAAGCCGCTGCATCCTCAATAGCGCTAACCAGCATCTCCCATCTTTGGCGGTATCCGCCCCCCTTGCGGCCGTCTACAGCGGCATAAATCATCCAGCCGTCAACGCTTTTGAAAGTGTTTGCATATTGTATGAGCTGTCCCAGTGTTTCCACGGTCGGATTTTGGATCATCACAATAACACCAGAGCCGCTGTTTACAATTACAGCTTTTTTGTCCGGTTGGATATCTATTTTAAGGTTTAGTACTGACGCGATTTGCGTAATTATGGACCTGGATTCGGCGGCCTGGTGCAGCTCCTTTGCAAATACTGATGGTGGAAAAAGGCTGTCAGGGGACGGAATGCCACAGGCCAACTCCCGCTCCTCCGCTTCCATCAATCCGGCGTTGCTTCGATAAAGCTGAATAAGCTGCTCAACAGTAGCGGGCAATGGGTGGTAGAGTTTAACTTTTCCAGGTATGTATGACATTTTTCCTGCGTTGGCGTTTACAAATTCGGCAGCTTCTGCGGGGGAATAGCTGTTTCCATTAAACACAATAGGTTTAAATTCTCTATATTTAATGGTATAAATTCTTTTTCGAACCTCAGCAAGTTGATTGATGATCGCTACACGCTGACGTGTTCCCGAATCAACCCGTTTTTTTAGCTCGTTTGCCGTATGCCTCGACATATATTCCGAAATGCCGTCAACAGAGCGGACCATATCCTGATTGGTATCATCCAGAACCGAAACACATAGATCTTTAATTTCGTCCGGCACCTTTTCTTTAAGCACGGAAAGTGCCTTTTTAGTATGGCTGGTAACTAGAACATTTTTTCCCTGCGCCAGAAAATGCCCGAGTAGATTTGCAATGGTATGGGTTTTCCCAGTTCCGGGAGGTCCCTGTACCAAAACAGCATTATAATGTTCTATACGTTCGGCGATTTCAAGCTGCTCTCGGTTCGCTTCTTTCGAGAGCAGAATCGGTAGGCTTTCGCCGTTTAAAGCAGCAAGCTGTTCTTCTATTGTTGGTTCGTGGTTGTTCTCAGGAATCTCAACCATGCCTCCGGCCACTAAATCCGTGAGATGTCCGGGGACATAGCCAGTGTTCTCAATATTTTTAATGATATCCTCAATTGCTTTCAATGTACCATCAATGCGCTTACGGATAAAAAACACAGGATCTAATGTAGTAATAAGTCTATCTCCGCTGCTGATTTTATCCCTTTCATTTGCAATGAATCGGCTGTCGGAGCAGAGCCGATGCGTTAGAATTTTCAAAAAATCCGGAGAATCATTACGATCCAACGGATGATAAAAATTTTCATGCAAATCTTCGCTGAGCTGCTTTACCGCACCGTGATCGATTTCGCTCATCTCTTGTAGAAGTAATGCATAAAGCTCAGGCTCGCTATCCGTATCGTGAATGCTGATCACATTTGTTTTGGCGTCAAATTGCAGCTTTACACGTTTAAGCAATATCGGGTGGTTAATGGTATCGTTGCCTGTTTCCTTTACGATTCCGTTGCCTGCCATCAATTCTAGCGTTTCCGAATCACGTTCCAAATCGGTATATAGTTCAAACAACTGGGCAAAGAAACGCCGTATCCTGTTAATAGCACGCTGCTTTTCGGCCCAAACGGTTCTTTGAGCAGTCCATTTTTTAAAGGCTTGTATCCGTTGCACTGAGTCGCTGAATTGCTCGGGCGGCTCTTCATCGGGATTTGGGGAAACATTATCAGATGAAGTCTTTTTTACTTTTACTTCATTTGCATAGCGATCCCAGCCCGGCTTCAACCATGCTTTCAAAATATCAGGCGGCTCCTGACAGCGCTGGAAATTCGGTTTTTTCACTGTAAGCAAAACAGTGTTGTCATCCGCTTCTTCTTCCACTCTGTCCCGATAAAAAATTGCAATATTTTCGGGGTCATCAGGAATATCTTTCAAATAGCGCGTCCAAATTTGTTCATTGACATCGGTAACAACTCGATATTTCAGCGCGCAAAGCTCTTTTATATATTTGTATAAAGCAATTACTTTCTCTTTGGATTCCATGTAAGCACCTCTTTTTTGGAAGACGACGAGATCGCTTTCCTGTCTTTCCATCTCGTTTTATACAATGAGCACAAGCTCATAGCATCCTGATATTTTTAATGTGCTTTTTTACTGCCTTGTAGCCATCTATAGGCTTCTGCGCATTTTGGGGATATAGCCTATACATCGCCAAGGGCGGAATAAGCCTCAATTCGCTCGTGCTTGCACAGCAACTGTACCCGCCTTACAGAAATACCCCATTTCAACGGGGCTTCCTTTACGCTGATATATTATTACATGGTTTCGCCTCTATAGATCAGTATGGCAATATTATACAGCTCTGGAACGTACACTACAAGCTAGTATTCGACAATAATATTGTTGATCAGTGATAACGTCACAGTATAATTCTTCAGCGAAAATATCACCCTCAGAATAAAGATGGGAAGATGAATTTAGAAACCAGCAAATAAAAGCAAGAAAAATAACTATCATCGAAGAACTATAAGCGGGTCGGTCACATTTTTTCAGCTTTTCTGCATAAACCATTTTCTGTTTTTTATTGTATTAAAGAAGGTAATCTGGAAGATTTGTGGAAGTTATACTGTATAAAATACTATTAGGAAAGATAATGATGAATGACCTAATTGAAGTAATAGGAATTAAGTCGGAAAATTGCATAAATTGTCACCAGTGCATAGCTGTTTGCCCGGTTAAGGTATGCAGCAATGGCAGCGGTGAGGTGGTGAAATTCGATACAGCTCTGTGTATAGGCTGCGGGCGCTGTATAGATGCCTGCATCAAGAGCCATGGCGGAGATATGGAAAAAAGCGCCCGTTTTCCCATTGATGATGCCGCTCAGTTTGTGGAGGATCTTGACCATCAGGAAATCGTAGCTCTGGTAGCCCCTTCAGCCCAATGCAATTATAATCTTCCTCAATTGATAACCGGCTTAAAACTTCTGGGAATTAAGGCGGTGTATGATGTCGCACTGGGAGCGGAAATAACCGTGGCCTGTTATCATGCAGCAATGACTTCAGGCCGGGCCAGGCTGCCTCTGATCGGTTCCAGCTGCCCTGCTATTGTCCGCTATATAGAATTACACCACCCGGCCCTGATCGGACATCTGGCTCCTACCGGCAGTCCGGTATACGATATGGCCATTTATGTGCAATCCTTGCATCCTGATGCCCGTCTGGCCTTTATTTCTCCCTGCCTGGCCAAGCGGCGTGAATTTCATGATAGTAAAGTGGTACAGTATAATGTCATCTACCAATCCCTGGATAGAATTTTCAATGACCGTAACATAAATTTGTCCCTGCTGGACGACGGTCATTTTGATAATACCGTTGCAGCCGGAATGGCCGCTAATTTTTCCACTCCCGGCGGCTTAAAGGAATGTTATTTACACCATTACCAGACCACCCCGGGCAGTGCTATCAGTAAAATTGAAGGTCCTCTGGTATATGAAAAATATCTTTCCGACCTTGAAAACGATATTAAAACAGGGCAGCCCGGCTTGCCTCTTCTGGTTGATATTTTAAGTTGCGAAAAAGGCTGCAATATGGGAGCCGGCTGTATTAACCGGGCCAAAAGCATCAATAACATCGAAACCACCATGACTATCCGCGCTGAAAGAGCCAGCCGAGATGCGGTGCAGGAAGAACAAATAGCCTTATTTATACAAGATGCACTGGCTGAATATAATTTCGACTATTATTACCGGGATTTATCCTATCGCAATCAAATTAAGATCCCCAGCACAGCTGAGTTTAAACAAATCTATACTCAGATGCACAAAGCGGAGGAAAGAGATTTCCGCAACTGTGCCGCTTGTGGCTATAATTCGTGTCAGATGATGGCTATTGCCATTTTCAACGGTTTAAACAAAGTGGAAAATTGCCACTTATACCAGGAAAAAGAGTTGCGTCAGGAACAAGATGTCTTAAATAATATGGTTGATGAACTGGAAGCCCTGAATACTCAATTGCAGGAAGAATTCATGGAACGTAAACAGCAGGAACAATTGTTAGTGCAGAATTCCAAGCTGGCAGCAATGGGAGAAATGATTGGTATGATAGCCCATCAGTGGCGCCAGCCGTTGTCATCCATCAGTACCCTGGCCGGCAACCTGAAAGTTTTGGTCGATTTGGACATGTTTGATCAGGAACAATTTATAGCTTTATTGGCCGAAATCAACCAGCATGCGCAATACCTGTCACATACTATCAATGATTTCAGACATTTCTTTAAACCTGATAACGCCCAGGATACTGTTATTATGAATGATGTGATCAACAGTACCTTGGGAATCATCGGTAAATCTTTGGAATATAAGCATGTCAAACTTATCAAGGACTATGCCTTTACCAATCCAATTTTGACCTACCCCAATGAATTGATGCAGGTATATATGAATATTTTAAAAAATGCCTCCGATGCCTTTGTTGAAAACGAGACTAGTCAGCCCCAGATAATTATCCATGGCTATGAAAAAAATAATTATCAGGTGGTGGATATAATTGATAATGCCGGCGGAATCCCCCATGATATAATAGATAAAATTTTTGAGCCGTATTTTTCCACCAAAGGTGCAAGTGTAGGTACCGGTCTGGGGCTGTACATGTCTAAAATAATAGTTGAAGAACATTGTCACGGTAAACTCACTGCCAGAAACCTGGATAATGGTGCATGTTTTACTATTGAACTACCGTTTTAAGGCAAAGGGGCACTTGAGTGATCAACGCCCGGGAAATTAAAAAAGCGGCACAGGGAATAAGTGTCTTATACGTTGAGGATGATAATGATTTAAGGCAGAATACCGCCCGGCTGCTTTCTACCCTTTTCAGCAGTGTCACCACCGCTGAAGACGGACAAGACGGTCTGGCAAAATACCAACAGACCACTTACGACCTGGTCCTGACCGATATTAACATGCCTGGTATGAATGGGGTCAAAATGGCAGAGCAAATCAAGTTTTTAAACCCCGGGCAGGTAATAGTTGTGATATCCGCCCATGATGAAGCCGGCTATTTGCTGGATCTTATCAATCTAGGGGTGGATTATTTTATCTTGAAACCACTTGATCTGAATCAGTTTTTGACCGTACTGGACAAAGCCATCCGCTTGACCAGGTACACCCTTATGCAAAAAAATTATCAAAAAGACCTGGAAGAAACGGTGGAAAAGAGAACCCGCGAGTTAACCGAGGCCCTTAATATGGTCCAGGAAGTAAGCAGCGAAGTGGTGCAAAGGCTGACCGCGGCGGCGGAATTAAGAGACGGTGATTCCGGATTGCATAATAGGCGTCTGGGCATATACTCTCCCCTTCTGTCCCAGGAATTAAATATGCCGGCTGATTTTGTCGAATCTATCGCCTTTGCCGCACCACTGCACGATATTGGCAAAATAGGCATATATGACAACATATTGCTCAAAGCGGGACCGTTGACCAAAGCAGAATTTGAAATCATGAAAAACCATACCTTGACCGGTGCCAGCATAGTTGCCCAATCCAAACAGCAAAAAATCCAAATGGTCGAATCTATTGCCTTAACCCATCATGAACGTTGGGATGGTTCCGGCTATCCCCGGGGATTGATCGGTGAACAGATACCAATGGAAGGTAGAATAGTAGCCATTTGCGACCAGTATGATGCCCTAAGAAGCAAAAGGCCTTATAAGCCTGGTTTTACCCATTATCGCACTATGGAAATAATAACCTG
>DHSK01000030.1 GCA_002408445.1 Syntrophomonas sp. UBA5288 | reverse complement strand
TTTGATTTTTGGAATGCTATAGTATTTCTGTTAGCTTGTCAAGGAGGTGAAAATGTGGCAAAAAGTAAAACACCGGCCAAAAGAGCCAGAGTGTCGGAGGATAATCGTTTACGCAATAAGGCCTATAAAACCAGGCTTAAAACAGCTATAAAGAATTATGAAACTTCTTTAGATAACCCTGAAACGGCCAGGGAAAACTTATTGCAAGTAACCTCCCTGATTGATAAGAGCGTTACCAAAGGTATTCTTCATAAAAACACCGCGGCCAGAAAAAAATCAGCACTGGCGCGTAAGTTTAACCAAGTAAATACAGTAAGCGAATAAAAATAAAACCTGCGTACGGCAGGTTTTATTTTTTGCCCGAACATATTCCGCTTAACAGAAGTTCCATTACTATATCCGGATTTTTGCTGCTGGTCTTGAAACTGATATCAGTTTCAAGTAACAGGGCAAACACTTTTTGGAGTTCTTCATGGCTAAACTTGTTGCATTTATCCATCATCTTACGTATCGCAAATTCCTTTTGCCCCATCGTATCTGCTATTTGCTTTAACAGCATACCCTGTTCACGGTGGCACTTGACCTGCGCCAGCAGGAAAAACTGCCGGCCGATCATGTAAAGCAGATAAACCGGATGCTCGCCCTGAACCAGCAACTGTTCGTACGCCTTCATTGCTCCACTCAGGTCACGGCTCATAAGGGTGTCGATCAGTTTAAACACATTAATATCCTGTTTGGCGGTGAACTGCTGTTCGACTTCTTTTTCAGTAATATCCCGTTCGGATAACAGGCAAAGTTTTTCGATCAGATTTTGCAGATAAAACATGTCCAATCCGCTCCTGGAAAGCATCCTCAGAGCCGGTGAGTTAATCTTGCGATGGCGGCTTTTAAATTCATCACTAATCCAGCGTGATAATTGTTTGCCGTCAGGATGGGGGCAATGTATGACATTAGCTTTTTGGGTCAGTAGTTTGGTGACTGGATTGCCGGCATTATTCTCTCGAGCCGTTATTATTATGACCTGTCCCTCACCCTGTTCAAAAGAATCGGACAAAGCCCGGCAAATGTCATCGGCCTTTTTGGTCTTGCGATTCGATTTGTCCAACCATCCCGGTCTTCTTATTATCACCACCCGGTTCAGAGCAAACAGAGGACTGAATTCCAGTGCCCGGGCCAGGCCCGCGGCATCCATTTCATCTGCATCTACCGTGATCCTTTCCGGTGGTGCTCCAGCCGAATCATGCATCTGCCCTACAATCTGCCTGATTTTCTCTTCAATCAGATATTCTTCTTCTCCCCAAATATAATAAACTCCACTGGTAGTCATAATATTCTCCTTACAACTGCTTTTTTGTATTATACCAAGACCTATTTCATTCCTCCATAGCATCAACCGGAGGATAAAGCATTCAACCCCCCTGCGTTATATTCATATATATATATAATAGGGCATTTCTCTGGGGGAATGAAATTACCCAATCTGAAGCCTCCGTTTTATGTAATAATAAATAGTATAATGGTTGAAATTTCTTTACTTTTTAGGGAGGATAGCATGAAAAAAATTATGGTATTTGCTCCTCATCCGGATGACGACATACTGGGCTGCGGCGGCAGTATCTCCCAACATGCCGGTCAGGGACACGAAATAATTACGGTGTATATGACCTCGGGTGAAGCAGGAAGTCACACTTGCCCCAGCCATGAACTGGGAGCCCGGCGTGAAAACGAGGCCCGCCAGGCATCTTCATTGCTGGGGATAAAGGAGACTATTTTTCTAAGAAATCCGGATGGTTTTCTGGAATACAACCAGGACAATATGATCAGAATAATCAGTCTGCTGCGTGAGAAAAGGCCCGACCTTATTTACCTGCCCCATCAACTGGATGGCAACGAGGATCATCGCGTAACATCCAAACTGGTGCTGGATGCTTCTCGCCGCTCATCCGGGCCCTGGTTTCAGCAATGTGGTACTCTGCCCTGGGAAGTTAAGACTATTTTGGCGTATGAAGTCTGGACTCCGCTGCAGGATTTTTCCTACATAGAAGATATATCATCATGCATGGAGCAAAAATTAACGGCTTTGCGCCTCCATTCCTCCCAGCTTCAGGATATTCAGTATGACGAAGCCATCCGGGGTCTTAATCGTTATCGGGGTATAATGAGTGGCAAGGGGCAATATTGTGAGTGTTTTCAGGTATTAAAGATGGATCGGCAGTAAAATAGGCCTGTTATGGGGGACGGTTTTTGTGCCTGATTTGCTTACGGACCCCGGCGATGAAGCATAGCCCGTTTGCTCCATGCTCCGGCAGTGGAAACACCAACGGCTCATTGAGCGGCTGATGGGTCACCGGTATAACATTACTTTAATTTCAGGAGCTTAAATAATGAATCGAATTTTAATGATTACTCCTTATATAAAGAGCCAGCGCGGTAATAGTATAACAGCATCCCGGCTGTATAGAGGGCTTAGAGACAGAGGCTATGAAATAGATATAATTGCCATGGATGAAACGGACTGGGAATCCCGTCTCAATTATTATACCGCTACCAATACTTATGATCTGGTGCACGGCTTCCATGCCCTCCATTTCGCCCGGATAGCCAATCATCCCCATATTAAAAAGCTACCCTTGTTGCTGACTACTACCGGTACCGACATAAACCTGGACTTATTCGGGCCTGAGAAAGAAAAAACCCTTGCCGTCCTGTTAAAAGCGGAAAAGGTAGTCGTCTTCAACCAGAGCCTGGCTAAACAGATAGCAACGGTGGAACCCCGTCTGCGGCCTCGCCAGGTAGTGATTCCTCAGGGAGTTCAACTGGACCCGGGGCCCGACATCACCCGTGAGCAATTAGGGATCGCCCCTGCCAGTACCGTATTCGCCATTCCCAGTGGTTTAAGGCCGGTAAAAGACCTGGATTTGGCTCTGGAAGGCCTTCAGAGAGTTTACCGGGAATACCCTCAGATTCATCTGTTGATCATCGGAGCCGCTTTGGATACAGCTTATACTGCCCGTATCAAAGACCGTATAAGTTCATTAAAATGGGCTTCTTATCCGGGTGAAGTTCCGCACCGGGAAATAAAAGGAATTCTGCAAAACGCCGACATTGTACTTAATACCTCCCGGGCCGAAGGACAGCCCCAGGGTGCCCTCGAGGCTATGAGCCTGGGCAAGCCCTGCATTTTGACCGCTGTACCGGGAAACATCGGTATAATAGAAAATGGCTGTCAGGGTTATTACATTGACACGGCAGACGAACTGGCTGATTGTGCGCTTAAATTAATACAAAATCCCCATTTGCGGCACATCATGGGAACCGCTGCCCAACAACTGGTTGATAAAAACTTTTCCGTCCCAAATGAACTGACCGGCTATACTCGTCTTTATCAAGAACTGCTGTTGCCGGCCTCAGACGCTGGAAATAAGCGGTTTTAGTCCAATTGTTATCGCTACCATTTAAGCCAGGCTCCTATCCGTTTTCTAATAAAGGCAGGATTAAGCAGCATAACCATGGTAACCTGCCGGCCCGTTTGCAATTGACGCCACAAGTGCACGAAAAATATTAAGGTTACTAAAATAGAAAGCAGCTCCGAGAGTGAAAATGCCAGCCATGCCCCTTTCAAGCCTATATATTGCGGCAGTATCAATAAAAGGGGCAAGAATAAAACCGCCTGACGCAAAAGCGAGAGCCACATGGCGGTAAAACCTTTTCCCAACGCCTGCAAAATGCTATAAAAAAGAATGGTAGGACCCATGACCGGAAGAACCATGGTGGACAAGCGCATACAGGTTATGCCTTCCTCCACCGTGCGTGGATCAGAACTGAAGATGTGCATTATCCAGGCGGGGCAGCTCTGCATAATTAGCCAGCCGATGGTCATAAAGATGAAAGACGCTGCCATAGCTTTGATGACAGCCTCTCTTATTCTTTCCTGTTTTCGGGCTCCATAGCAAAAACCGATCAAGGGCAAAGCTCCCTGTGACAAGCCAAAAACGGGCATATAGAAAAAGGATCGCACCCGTAAGAATATCCCCAGGACCGCCAGAGGTACATAACCAAATCCGGCTACCACCCGGTTTAATGCTACCATTACGACCACACCGATTATTTCCATGACTGTGCTGGGAATAGCTATCGCATAGATAGAGCTTATTACTTTAAAATTAGGCCTGAAATTTCTTAGAGACCAGGTTAGAAAGACCCGTCTTTTACTTATTATTAGCAACAGCACCAGCGTCAGTATTACTTGCGCAGTAACACCAGCCAAGGCGGCACCTTTCAATCCCATGCCGGGCATACCGCCAATTCCGAAAATAAAAAGCGGGTCCAGCGTTACGTTTAAAGTCATAGCCAGTAAGGAGGCCGCTACCGGTATTATGGTATTACCTTCTCCTTGAATGATATTAGTGATTAGCATGGGGGGGAAAGTAAAACAACAAGCCCAGAGATTAATAACCAGATATTCCCGGCTCAGGGCAAATATATCCGGCGTACAGCCAAAAAGCAGCAGAAGTGTATCCAGGTTTTTAAGTCCAAGCCAGGTGAAAATGAAGGAATAAATTATACTGATAAAAAGACCGTGCCAGGCAATGTTGTCCGCTGTCTTCCGGTCTCCTTTACCCAGGGCTTGGGCAATAAGGGCAGTCAATCCTACACCGGTAGCGGAAGCCAGCGAAACAACCAATGAAAAAACGGGCAGGCAAATAGTAAGCGCGGCCATGGCTGCCGGGCCCAGTTGGGATACGAAGAAGGTATCCAGCAGTCCTAAAAAGGAATAAAGCACCATGCCGGAAATAGCCGGGAATGATAATCTGGCCAGCAGTATTCCGATACGGTCCTCCAAAAGATTTGCCCTGCGTATCATAATCACTCCCCTCTTCCAAAAGCTATGATTTGAAAGAGGGGATTATTATCTAATTTTGACTTATTAAAAGCTTAGAGTAAGGGGGCCTGTTATTAAAATCAGGCTCCGCCGATTGGCTCGGAATCGCTGAAACCGCCTGGTACCAGGCAGTTATCACCTTCCTTTTTGGGGCACTCGCCCTCTTTATCAACTTCTACGACATAGGTCCTTTTCTTTTCTTTTTCATCACCCGGCATAAATTTGGCTCCTTTCAAATATTTTTGTTTAGATTCATCGTTATTAGTATTATTAGGGTTGATAATTTCTATACTTCACCGGCCCAACCGCCAATTTTGCGGTGGGCAGCATAAGCTCCTCCATGTATTCAGTCAAAGCTTTGTTTTATCATGCTTTTTCTTCCGCCATTTTTAACTTTTGTTTGGTAAGTTCAAATAAGGCCGGCATAATAGAAATAAATATTATAGCCAGAATAACAAGAGCAAAATTATTTTTAACCACAGGCAAGTTTCCGAAATAAAAGCCCATCAAAGTAACCAGAGCGGCCCAGGATACCGCTCCAACTATATTATAAGTAATGAATTTGGTATAACTCATTTCCCCGATTCCGGCCACAAAGGGGGCAAAGGTACGAATGACGGGAATAAATCTGGCTATGATAATGGTCATAGCTCCGTATTTTTCATAAAAAGCACGGGCTTTTAACAGATGTTCCTTTTTAATAAATTTTACCTTTTCTATTGTATAGATCTTGTGACCTATCGACTTCCCGATGGTATAGTTCACGGTATCTCCCAGCACTGCCGCTATGGTTACGACCAGGAATAACAGTTTTATATCAAGTGAGCCTATAGCTGCAAAGGCACCCGCGGCAAACAGGAGCGAGTCTCCGGGCAGAAATGGAGTAACGACCAACCCGGTTTCACCGAATATAATTAAAAATAATAGCAAATAAGTCCCGGTTCCATAGTGCTGAATGATCACACTCAAATACTGGTCGAGATGAAATAAAACATTCATGCCCCAATTTATCCAGTTCACTTTTTATTGCCTCCTAAAATTTCACCAAGCTTAACCCCGCACCGGGTGCAATAGATATCCCCTTTACTAATCATCGCTTGGCAGTGAGGACAGGATTCATTAATCTCAGTCCCGCAATTACTGCAAAAAGAGCTGAACTTGCTTTGCAGCGCCCCACACTTGAAACAGATGAGATTATTTTGTTTGTAGATTAAATAAACAAATAACCCTGCCAAATTGGTAATTAAGGTCAGCAGCCCCCATAGCGAAGCATTCACTTTCTTCCTTCTGGCATCCTGGTATACCCAAAGAGCTAAACCAATCCAGTAAATAGCCAACATTAACCCTAATAAAGTGCCTGTGGTTTCAAGAAGTTTTTCAGCCAAAGGGATCGGGGTTGCCGTTCTGATCAAAAGGACTTTGCTCCGGGTACTTCGGTTGATTAAATAGTTAAGTAAATACACCTCTTTAGTGGAAAAATCCGTTTCGTAAGACAATTCATCGTTAACCACCTGGCTCAGGTGCAGATCATTGGGGATATAGTCTTTATTCAAAATCAGGTTTTCCGCTTCTACGACTTTAAAAAGATGATCGGGATAGTTTCTATCCTGAAGGTATCCACTGCCTGCTGCATACGGCATCAATTTCAGTTTGGTCCTGGCACCGATAAGGTTCTGGTTGGCTTTAAAAATAACCGTATTATCTTCATCCAGCACCACAACATTATTAATATCCTTCGAGTCTGAGGCCAGCTTTTGCAATTCGGTTTTTAACCTATCGTTAACCCCCTCCTTGGCAAAATGTTCGGAAATCCTGGCATAGTCTATGACCATAGCAATTTTGTCACGTGATACATAGGCTATGACCGAAAAGCAGAGCAGCAAAAGCAGCCCTGAAAT
>DHSK01000094.1:10266-18632 GCA_002408445.1 Syntrophomonas sp. UBA5288 | reverse complement strand
TCAGCCGACCGCAGCTTTTGCCGGATAACTCAGCTTAATAACCATACTGCCCGCCTGGACAGGATTTATTCCAATTGTTATAGTCCCGGCGACTGCTGGCTATATCAGGTTACAGCGGAGAAATCCGAGCGTTGGAAAATAGTTGATATAAGTTTAAGTCCGCTGAATTAACCAGTTATCCCTCTAACCCCTGATATCTGCCCGGTGACAGCCACCGGGCAGTCCTTTTTATCGGTATAGTGATTCCGCGGCCTCGTTTTTGAAGCACGCCTTTGGTCACCCCTACCATTATAAACCGGCTTCCTGATCCTCGGCTTTAATTTCATCCCATATGGTCCGGCCAATAATGTTGTTGCCGGCCACGAGGGAAACTCCCCTTTTGTCAGTCAGATAATGAATACAGCCCCCTGCTTGTTCCACCATCAAGGTACCGGCCGCCACGTCCCAGGGGCTCAGATTCAATTCCCAGTACCCGTCCAGGGTCCCGGCTGCCACATTGGCCAGGTCATAGGCAGCCGAGCCCATACGGCGCAATCCTAGGACCTTAGGGATGATGCGTGCGGCATAATTTACATTATTATCAGGATGTCTGGCCCGGTCATAAGGAAAACCGGTAGCCAGGACACATTCTGATAGTTTGCTTTTCTGACTCACTTGTATATTGCGGCCGTTTAAAGTGACATACTCCCCGCGCACCACCTCAAACATCTGGTCCATTACCGGGGCATAAATCAATCCGGCTATAGTTTGACAACGGTACTGCAAGGCTATGGATACCGCAAAAATAGGTAAACCCTGGGCATAATTAGTGGTACCGTCCAGCGGGTCAACCACCCAGAGGTAATCGGATTCCATTTCATTGCGGCCTTGTTCTTCAGAAAGAATAGCGTGTTCCGGGTAACTGCTCCCGATACCCTCCAGTATTATACGTTCCGAGGAACGGTCTACTTCCGTTACCAGATCCACCATGCTCGATTTGGTATCAATACAGTGCACCTTGCCCAGGCACTGCATTTGCATCTTTCCTGCTTCCCGTGCCCATGCCCGCATATTTTGCAGCACTTTTTTCGTATTTATCATGTCTGCCTCCTGTTTTGTTTTCATTTAATTTTTCAATTTATCTACTTTAAGTATTTTGTATTAAATTAGAACAGAAATCAAAAACTTGTAGCAGGATCATATGTAATGTTATAATACCCCATAGGGGTATCGTGTTACCTCTGGGAGGTTACGAACTACATTACAGTCTAACCAAGAATCCCAGCCAAAGGCCTTTTTAACAAATTTAACATGAAAGGATGATTAAACATGGCACTAATTACTATATCCCCTTCCTCCATGCAAGACTTAAAGCAGGTTCTAAAAGATCATAACTTAACTTCGACCAGTCTGCGTATCAACGCTAACAGAGGTTGAGGGGGCACATCATTTTTCATGGCTCTGGACGAGCCATCTGGCCTGGATAAAGTGGAAAAGGTAGAGGATATCCAATTCGTAGCCGACCAGGACCTGTGTAATATATACCAGGGCTTTAGCATCGAATCGGTTAAAAGGGATGACCAAATACTCTTCCGTATCGTTCCTGCTGTACAGCAAAGTTCCTGTGGAGGCTGTTCATCATGTAGCTAATGAATCATAAAAGGTATATTAAGCTAAAAACCACCTGCTACAGGTGGTTTTTACTATTTATATTCCATTTTTTCTGGCACTGATACTCTAAAAACAATGATTGCGTCCGGGTGGTTTTCATTATTACCTGCGTAACAACCAGGTCCTGGCATGCTCTTTGGAATAAGTTATGCGAGCTCTGGCATCTTCAAAGATACGTTTTTGTTTCTCATTTTCTATTTCCAGCGGTGGTACTTCGATGGGCCTATGGTCTTCATCAATTGCCACCAAAAAGAAATAGCCCTTACAAACATGCTTGGTGATTCCTTCTATCACCGTTTCTGCCGTTACATCCACATAAGCTTCCATAGAAGTGCGTCCAACATAAGTCAGTTCTGCCCTGCAGAATATAAGATCTCCCACCAGAATAGGCTCAATAAATGAAATCTGTGATGTACCGGCAGTAACTACATTCCGCCGGCTGTGACGCATGCCTACCAACCCGGCAGCAGCGTCCATTAGTTTCATCAATTCCCCTCCGTACATAGTGTTGGTCAGGTTAGCATGGGCGGGCAATACAATCTGGGTCATGGTTAAAGCTGATTCGGAACGGCGTTTTGCTTGCATAGATCAATCTCAACTCCTTATATTATCTCTATTCTGTAGTAGATATAAAAAAAAGCACCCGTTAATACGAATGCTTGCTTTTTAATGGTGGGCGGTACAGGACTTGAACCTGTGACCCCCTGCTTGTAAGGCAGGTGCTCTCCCAGCTGAGCTAACCGCCCGAATATGGTGACCCCAAGGGGATTCGAACCCCTGTTACCGGCGTGAAAGGCCGATGTCTTAACCGCTTGACCATGGGGCCGGATTTGAATGGTGGGCCTACCAGGACTCGAACCTGGGACCAACCGGTTATGAGCCGGTAGCTCTACCAACTGAGCTATAGGCCCCCGTGTGGTGTGAAACCCCGCAAGAGATAGTATATAAAAAATATGGTACGAGGTCAAGTAAAATTTATTTATTTTTTAAAGATATAAAAAGCGGTAACTTTGAGGGTTACCGCCTGATTAGCATGGCTCCCCGAGTAGGATTCGAACCTACAACCCTCCGGTTAACAGCCGGATGCTCTACCGTTGAGCTATCGAGGAATGTTCTCAACGAGAAATATTATATATTGATTCTTGGTGCGTGTCAATGGTTTGCACTAACTATTCGATATAATCTTTCAGCTTTTTGCTTCTGGACGGATGCCTTAGTTTGCGCAAAGCCTTGGCCTCTATCTGCCGGATTCTTTCTCTGGTAACACCAAACTCCTGTCCAACTTCCTCAAGGGTACGAGGCCTTCCGTCGTCAAGTCCAAAACGCAGACGTAAAACCTTTTCCTCCCGGTCGGTAAGAGTGTTCAAAATGCCATCCAGATGCTCCCTTAATAGAACAAAGGAAGCTGATTCTTCAGGCGACTCAGCCTCTTCATCGGTAATAAAATCACCGAGATGGCTGTCATCTTCCTCGCCTATAGGTGTCTCCAGTGAAACCGGTTCTTGAGCTACTTTCATAATCTCGATAACACGGTCCACCGGTATATCCATTTCTTCGGCTACTTCACCCGGAGTAGGTTCGCGGCCCAGGCTCTGCAAAAGGCTTCTCTGTACACGGGACAACTTATTAATAGTTTCTACCATATGCACAGGAATTCTTATAGTTCGGGCCTGGTCAGCTATGGCTCGGGTGATAGCCTGTCTAATCCACCATGTAGCATAGGTACTGAATTTGTAGCCCTTACGGTAATCGAATTTCTCCACAGCCTTCATAAGGCCCAGATTTCCTTCCTGGATAAGGTCAAGAAAGAGCATTCCCCGTCCTACATATCTTTTAGCAATACTAACTACGAGCCTGAGGTTGGCTTCAACCAACTTGCGTTTGGCTTCCTCCTCACCCATCTCGATTCGTTGAGCCAGGTCAATCTCTTCATCAGCTGTTAAGAGGGGTACACGACCAATTTCCTTTAGATACATACGTACCGGATCATCTATTTCTATACCATCAGGTATAACGACTTCCTCGGTCTCTACGTTTTCATTTTCAGCATCATCATCCGTATCTTCCAGGTCCTGCTCAGAACCAAGCGTAATACCCAATGATTGCAGATGTTCAAATATGTCATCTATGCTGTCAGGTTCCAGATTAAAGCCCTGTAATTCCTCGACAATTTCTTCATAGCTGAGAGTTTTCTTTTTCTTGCCTTTTTCGGCCAGGGCCATAATGGATTCGGCTAGTTTCTTATCGGCTTTCACTGATTTTATCCCCCCTTCCTGGGTTTTGATGAAGGAATTCATCTAAATTTAATATAAATGTAAGGAGACTGTTAAAATCTCCCTTGTCAGCCAGTTTTTCTAATCTGCCCGCTATTTTATTCCAGCGCGCCTTTTCTTTTAATTGTTTTACCCGGTTTATAAAGTCGTTTACTTCTATTTCGCTGGCGGAAATTCCTTCATCCAGATAAAATATTAGCCGTGCCAACGTTTCTTCCAACCCAATCTCCGGGACCATATTCTTTAATTGCGCTATTCTGGTTGTACTTTCGCCATCCAGCTGCTTATATAAGTTAGCCAGCGCACAATAGTCCTTATTTTTGAAAAATTCCAGACCGATATTATCTCTAACTCTGTTAAATATATGGTGGTCGGAGAGCATGGCTGTAATAATTTTCTCCTGTATACCATAATTTCCGTATTTATTATTATCCCGTATAATTTCAATTTTATTCCTGCGTACAGAATAACCGGGTCTGGAAGCGGCTGATACGTTAAACTGGCGGTATATGACGTTTTCCTGGATTGCCAGTTTACGAGCCAGCATTTTTATAAAATAGTCTTTTTCAATCTCGCTATCAAGGTTTATGATATCCTCTTGCAGACTTTTTATAATACTGGTTTTATTATCAATATCAAGCACTGAAACAGATTTTATATATCTGTTTATTTTAAATTCAATGTAACTAGTTCTATTATTCTTTATATACTTCCAAAATTCCTCTTTTCCAAATAATTCAAGATATTCGTCCGGGTCCTTGCCATCGGGAAGAGTTATTACATCGGCCTTGATTTTTTCCTTATTAAGAATATCAATTGCTCTCAATGTTTCGCGCTGCCCGGCTTCATCGCCGTCATAAAGCACCAGTACTTTTTCCGTATAGCGGTGTAGTAAACGGGCCTGTTCGATAGTAAAGGCAGTCCCCAGAGAACTAACGGCATTATCAATTCCTGCCTGATGAAGCTTCAGGCAATCCATATAACCTTCGACTAAGATGGCTTCATTTTTACTGCGGATACTGTCCCGGGCCAGAAAGAGACCGTAAAGATTTCTTCGTTTGGAAAAAATCTCGGTTTCCGGCGAATTTAAGTATTTGGGCATACTGTCATCCATGACCCGGCCGCCGAAACCGATTATTTCGCCATAATGATTAAATATGGGGAAAATTAAACGATTACGAAGCAAATCGTAATAGCTGTCCCGGTCTTCGTTGTGTTTAATCACACCCGCCAGCACGATATCATGATGGGCAAAGCCCTTTTGGTGCAGGTAATCGCTCAGAGCATTCCAGCTATTCGGAGCATAGCCCAGACCAAAAGCCTCCGCTATATCGCTTGTAATCCCGCGCCGGTGCATATATGCACGCGCATCCCGTCCCTGAGTTGCGTTCAAAACCTGGCGATAAAATTGGGCCGCAGCCTGGTTGACCTCGATTACTTTACGACGCCGGTCCGCCTCTTTGCGGTTCCCTGCAGGTATTTGTATGCCGGCCTTTTGCGCCAGGTAGTTAACTGCTTCTTTGAAATCAAAACCTTCTTTTTTGATGACAAAAGAAAAAATATCTCCTCCCGCATGACAACCAAAGCAATAAAACATCTGTTTATCCTGGTTCACACTGAAAGAAGGGGTTTTTTCCTGGTGAAAAGGGCATAATCCCCAATACCTGTTACCTTTGCGTTTTAACTCAACCGTTTCCGATATTAAATCCACAATATCGAGACGGGATTGAATATCACGGGTAATATTGTTATCATAATATCTTGTCATTGCCTTACCTACTATTCTATGCGGGGTATTAAATTCCTTCTAATATTTCGAAAAATGTCAAATTTTATTCAGATTTTCTGCCGGTTATCTCCTTTTAATCGCTTCGGGTACCAGCGATTGGGGAATATATATATCTTCAAATAATGAAATACAGTAAGCATCACTCATGCCGGATATGTAATCCGCCACCGCTCGTTCCAGACCCTCCCGGTCTGCAATACTGCGATACAGGGGGCTCATCTTTTCGGGATGCTTGAGATAATAAGCAAACAGCTTTTCTACGATAAACATGGCCCGTCTTCTCTCCTCCAGACAGACCTTACCCTGATAAATGGTCTCAAACATGAATTCCCGCAACCCCCGCAGGGCTCGCTCCACCCTGGTCCCCGGTTCCACCCGCGGTGGCTTTCCCTCCGCTATCATTTTGCGGGTATTATTTATAGTGTCAATCACCAGCGTGGCTATCCGTTTGCTATGAGTGAAACCCAGCACTTCGAGATATGGCGCTGGTATATCCTCTATCTTTAAAAGGCCGGCACGGATAGAATCATCTATGTCATGCTGCACATAAGCTATTTTATCGCTGAGTCTGATGGTCTGACCTTCCAGAGTACAGGCTAGTTGTCCTTCAGCCCCATAGCCGCTATGGTTAAGAACTCCATCCAAGACCTCATGGCTAATATTAAGACCGCTTCGGCCTTTGCTTTGTTCCACCCGGGTAAGGACCCGAATGCTGTTTTCGTTATGCCGGAATCCTCCGGCCAGTAATTCGTTTAAAATTTGTTCTCCGGCGTGCGCGAAAGGAGTATGACCGACATCATGCCCCAGAGCTATAGCCTCGATCAAATCTATATTCAGATTCAATCCCGCTCCTATGGTTTTGGCAATCTGGTTCACTTCCAGAGTATGGGTAAGACGGGTGCGATAATGGTCTCCCGGCGGAGCAATAAACACCTGGGTTTTGTGTTTGAGCCGCCGAAAAGATTTGGAATGTACTATGCGGTCGCGATCAATCATAAAGCAGGTCCGTACCGGATCAGGCTCTTCGGTTATGGTCCGTCCCTGTGAATTAACCGCCAGCATAGCCTGAGGACTAAGAGTATTTCTTTCACGCTGTTCTATTTCTTCTCTTATACTCACTGACTATCTTCCCTTCCCGCAACCATTTTGGAACTCTTGTTAAGAAATACTACAACCGCTTAATTTATTCCTTTATTTTGGCCCAATCCAGAATATTCTCTTTTATTCTCATCCTCCGCTCTCTCAATTATTCATACAATGGCTATCCTTTATCGGGTAATATAGCTCCGGCAATACTCGCCTGACCCGGCGGCCATAAATATGGATGCTAACCAGACCCAAAAACAGAGAGGCATTCTACTGTTTTTCTACAATAGAATGCCTTTTTGTTTCTCTGTTTTTATTGAATTTACCGTCCGGCAGCTTTGTGTACGGCGGCTTGATGGGCCGGATCTACACGATTGGTGCCATGAGTTCTGCTGTTTAAGAAATGTATGCAGAAATGCCCGTTAAAATTATTGTCGTAAATGCTCCGGCCACCGTGGGGCATACCGTTTTGTGAAGCAGCAAATACCCGGCCGTTTACATTAACGAGAATAGCATGCCGGGTCCAGCTCCAGCTTCCCCCATAGGCCTGTTTCATTTTGGCCGTGTCCGCAGCCGTAAGCGGCTGGCAGTCGGCATGGTTGGTTCCGCCTTTACGGACCACCCGGTAGGTCAGGCCGGAATCGAGGTCGGTAATTGTAGCGGTAGTACCGATAGTGAAAACTTGGCTGGCTACTGTCCACCAGTCTGCCATTTCACCGTAACGCGCACCGCCCCGGGAAGGAGTGCTGACAGGTATAACCAGACGGGTTCCCGGATTAAGCACCCAGGAAGTCAATCCGTTAAGCCTGATAATTTCCTGGGGGGTAGTGCCATATTTTGCAGCTACACTGTTCAGGCTATCACCAGATTTTAAGACATAAACATTGCTGCCGCCTTTCAAAGCTGCCCAGGTGGCCGGGCCGGCTATGCCGTCCGCTTGCAGGCCGCGCGCTTTTTGAAAACTGGTTACAGCACTGTAAGTATTCTTGCCAAAGATACCATCAATACCATATGTATTGTATCCCAGGTCGGTCAGCTTTTGCTGTAACTGGTTTACTTCATTGCCACGGCTTCCCCATGAAAGGGTTGACTCCGCCAAGGCGGTTCCCGCCAGGTTGGCACTAAGAATTATGAAGGCCAGTACCAAAGCAAAAATCGACAACTTATAATTTCTTCTACCATGCATATTGCTTACCACTTCCTTTCTTCTTATACATCTATATACAGGTACGGTAAAATTGTAGCCATTTTACTATTGATCACACAAATGGTGTATAGCGGGCTAGGTCAAGCTGTACCGGAATATGGTGTTGTGAAGCGGGGGAGAAGTAAACATATATATTTATATAAACATATAGTCCAGGATGGGAATATTATGTATGGATGACCGGGCGTTTAACAGCGAGGCGAGGAGGTCAGGGGAACACCTGGCTGAGAACGTCTCCCGGAGCCTTGGAATGCGAGATTTGAGGTAAGAATGACAAAGGGGCAGAGCAATTGCCCTACCCCTTTGCTTAAACCGGGATTTATTTATTCTTAATGACTGCCTGGGCTGCCGCCAGGCGTGC
>DHSK01000094.1:0-10020 GCA_002408445.1 Syntrophomonas sp. UBA5288 | reverse complement strand
TTGCCGGTACCACGAATCTTATCGACTGCAATCTGCATCAAGCCGCCGACACCTTTACGGTCGATTACGGCGAAAGGATTATCTTTTATTACTTTTTTCTCCAGATAAATGGGGATGAATTTACCTTCGGCATCATCCCGGCTGAATCCAAGTGTAGTCTGGGTCAAGTCATTGGTACCAAAGGAGAAGAATTCTGCTTCGGCTGCCAATTCGTCCGCTACGATGCAAGCCCTGGGTAACTCAATCATCGTACCCAGCATGAAATTCAGTTCCATCTTCTTCTCTTGCTTAATCTCTTCATAGACTTCCAATATTTGCTGTTTGAGATAGGCGAACTCAGCCAGATCTATTACCAGAGGAATTTCTATTTCGGTAGAGGCCTCAATTCCTTCTGCTTTTAGCATGACCATGGCCTCAAAAATAGCCCGGGCCTGCATCCGGTAAATTTCCGGATAAGTCATCCCCAGACGGCATCCACGATGGCCCAGCATGGGATTGGCTTCAGATAATTTACGTACCGTCTTTAGTAATTCTTCCTTTTCAACTAAAGCGGTGCCGGTTTCTTTTTTGAATTTCATTTCGGCAATTTCCAGCAACAAAACTTCCGCTTTGGGCAGGAATTCATGCAGGGGCGGATCCAGCAAACGAATAGTTACCGGATAAGGTGCCATTGCTTTTAAGATTCCATAAAAATCATCGCGCTGGAATGGCAGCAGTTTGGCCAGAGCTTTCTCCCGTGCAGCAAGGTTGTCGGCCATTATCATTTCCTGAACTACCGGCAATCTATCGGTAGCCATAAACATGTGCTCCGTACGTACCAATCCGATACCTTCCGCTCCCAATTCCCTGGCTTTGGCAGCATCGTAAGGGGTATCGGCATTAGCCCTTACACCCAGTTTTTTAATATCATCCGCCCATTTTAGGAGCGTCTCAAAATCATCGGAAAGAGTTGGTTCAACCATCGGTGCCTGGCCCAGTATTACATTTCCGGTGGCCCCGTCGACGGAAATAATATCACCTTTCTTAATCACCCTTCCGTCAACCGTAAACTGCTCTTTCTGGATATCGATCTTGATGCTTTCACAGCCGCACACACATGGTTTACCCATTCCTCTGGCTACTACTGCCGCATGTGAGGTCATACCGCCGCGTGAGGTAAGTACTCCCTGCGCACATACGATACCATGTATATCATCGGGGGTAGTTTCGCTGCGTACCAGAACTACCTTTTCTCCGGTGCTGCCCATTTTTTCCGCTTCATCGGCATCAAACAGCACCATACCGCAGGCCGCGCCCGGTGAGGCAGGCAGGCCTTTGGCAATAACATTAAGCTCTACCGTAGTATCTATCTGCCTGTGCAGCAATTGCGTTATTTGTTCAGGTTCAACCCGCATAACGGCTTCTTCTTTAGTTATGAGTCCTTCTTTCACCATATCAACGGCGGCGGTAATGGCCGCTTTGGCCGTACGTTTGCCATTGCGGGTCTGCAGCATATAAAGTTTGCCTTTTTCTACGGTAAACTCTATGTCCTGCAAATCACGGTAATGTTTCTCCAGTTTTTTGCAGGTATCAACAAACTGCTCATAGACCTGAGGCAGTTCATCCTTTAATTTGGATATAGGCATGGGAGTCCTGATACCGGCTACTACATCTTCGCCCTGGGCATTGACCAGAAATTCGCCATATAGGGTATTTTCACCGGTGGAAGGATTACGGGTAAAAGCAACTCCGGTACCGCAATCTTCACCCATGTTTCCAAATGCCATGCACTGGATATTTACCGCAGTGCCAAGATCATCGGGGATTTTATTTAAACGGCGATAAACGAATGCCCTTTGATTGTTCCAGGAATTGAATACGGCTTTGACTGCCATGGTTAACTGTTCATGTACATCCTGCGGGAAATCAAAACCTTTTTCCTGTTTTACCAACCCTTTATATTCTTTTATGATTTCTTTTAATTCGGCGGCAGGTATCTCATAATCAAAAATCAGACTTAATTTACGTTTATGTTTTTCAACTATATTATCAAATAATGAGTGCTCCACTTCCAGTACTACATTGCTGAACATCTGGATAAAGCGGCGGTAACAGTCGAAAGCAAACCTCTCGTCACCGGTCAGATCAGCCAGTCCCAGTACGGAATCATCGTTCAGTCCCAGATTTAATATGGTATCCATCATCCCGGGCATGGATATAGCTGCTCCGGAGCGGACCGATACCAGTAAAGGATTCTTTTTATCGCCAAATACTTTGCCGGTTTTCTTTTCCAGCACCTCCAGGGCCTGAAAAGCATCTTCCATCATACCGGCAGGAAATTCCTGACCAGATGCCAGATAAGCATTACATGCCTCCGTAGTTATGGTAAAACCAGGCGGCACAGGTAATCCTATATTGGTCATTTCGGCCAGGTTGGCGCCCTTGCCTCCCAGCAAAGAACGCATATTGGCTTTGCCTTCTTCAAATAGATAGATGTACTTTTTACTAGACATTACTTAACCTCCTATAGTAAATTTCCAATATTTTACTCGCAGTTTCTTCAACCGCGCGGTTAGTCACATCAATTACCGGGCAGCCTAATCGTTTCATTATCTGCTCCGAGTATTCCAATTCTTCAAGAATACGCTGCGGATCGGCATAACTGGCCTGGCCCTGCAAGCCCAGAGTCTTAAGCCTTTCCGTACGTATATGGTTAAGCTGTTCTAATCTTATGGTAAGCCCGATTACTTTCCCCCGCTCCACGCTAAATAGTTCATTGGGAGGCGACACTTCCGGAACCAGTGGAACATTGGCCACTTTTATCCTTTTGTGGGCCAGATACATGGAAAGAGGGGTCTTGGAAGTACGGGAAACCCCGACCAATACGATATCAGCCAGTCCGATTCCACGGGGATCTTTCCCGTCGTCGTAACGGACTGCAAATTCCACTGCTTCTATGCGGCGGTAATACATCTCATCAACTTTGCGCAAGAGACCCGGTTCCCCTTTAGGTTCTATGTCGCTCACGCTGCGTAAGGCAGTTATTAATGGTCCTAGAATATCAACACATATAACTCCGGCCCGGGCCGCTTCCTCTTCCAGAAAAACCGCCAGTTCCCTTACCACCAGAGTATAGGCTATCAAAAACCGGTTCTGTACTGCCTGATGGACAATTTCGGTCAGGGTATCGGTATCTGATATATTGGGAACCCGTCTGATCTCCATTGAGCCCGAATTAAATTGGCTGGCTGCTGCTCTAACCACCATTTCTGCTGTCTCACCTATTGAATCAGATACTATAAAAATGCCTGGTAAGTGATTGGCCAAAATCTAAACCTCCTCCGTCTTGTTGGATGCCAGGTCCAGAAATAGCCTGGCGATATTGGTTTTGGTAATCCTGCCCACAACCTCAAGATTCTCCTGCCCCTGCATATCAATAAATAGCTTAACCACGGGCAGGCTATCCACTTCATGTTCCACCACTTTTTTAACCGCTTCCACCACGGTTTCATCAAGGTTAGTGGTAATAATATTGGGCATCCGGGTCATAATTACACTCACAGGCACTTTATGAATATCCGCCTGCCCCAGTGTGGTCTTCAGGAAATCTTTACGCGAAACCACCCCGGAAAGATAATTATCTTCATCTACCACAAATATAGTCCCGGTATCTTCGATAAACAAGGTGACCAGAGCATCATAAATACTGCATGTTTCTTTAACGATCACCGGAAGTGACTGTATATCCTTGACCCGGTAATGGTTCAGAATAGTTCGTATTTCATTTTCCACACCTTCAGGTTTGTAGGTGTATCCTACCCGGGGTTTGGCTTCAAGAAAACCCGACATAGTAAGCACTGCCAGGTCAGGCCGTAATGCGGCCCTGGTGACCTCCAGCATTTCAGCTATGCGTTCGCCGGTAATGGGACCCTGAGTTTTAACTATGCCCAGAATTTTTTCTTGTCTTTCATTTAGTTCGATGATTTTTCACCACCCAATTATGCTATACTTTTTGGGTTCTACCGTTCTAATTATATATACTATATCACTAAAAAAAAGCCTGTATCTATAAAAATTTTTGTTTTATAGAATAACATTACTAAAATCCGCTACAGAATGGCACATAATCGCGATACTTTTTAACAGGCCCAATCGCGCCGCTCTTAATTTTTCGTCTTCCACCATAACCATTACGGCCTCGAAAAACTTATCAATCGCAGGGCGTAAATCGGCCAGCCCCATAAAGGCTCGCTCATAATCATGCTTCGCTAAGGCGGCTTGAACTTGAGACTGGGTAGTCCGGAAATCCTGATACAAAGCTTTTTCGCTTGCATCTTCCAGCACTTTGGTTGCTACCTGGTCTGACTCCCATTTCTTCGAAAGATTATGGGAACGGTTAAATACCGTCATCAGATCATCCCAGCGGGCAGATTTTTTGAATTCCTGCAAGGCCCGGGCCCGCATGACTATTTCTTTAAAATTGCACCCCGGCAGGGCAAATACCGCGTCGATCACATCATAGGTTATGCCTTTTTCCAGCATTATGCCACGCAATCTCTGTTTAAGGAAATCGCAGACTTCATTTATAGTGTTTTCTTCGTTATTATCCGGCTTTATAGTCAGAAAAGCCTGATAGGACTGTTTTATAATGTCCTGCAGTTCCAGGTCCAGCCCATTCTCCAGGATAATATTCACTACCCCCAGGGCCTGCCTTCTCAGGGCATAAGGGTCCTGGGAACCGGTAGGCTTTATATTGATAGCAAAGCAGCCGGTCAGATTATCCATTTTCTCGGCCAGACTCAAGGCTATTCCGGTTTGCGTGGCCGGCAGGACGTCTCCGGCAAAGCGAGGCAGATAATGTTCAAAAATGGCCTCGCACACTTCGTTGTTCTCGCCGCTCTTCCTGGCATAATAGCGTCCCATGACTCCCTGCAGCTCGGTGAATTCATAAACCATGCTGCTTATCAGGTCGGCCTTGCACAGGTAAGCCGCCCGTTCCAAATCGGAAGCAGTGCTTAAACCGGTTTTCTGCCCGATGAATACGGCCAGTTTTTGCAGGCGTTTGACCCGGTCCATTACCGAACCCAGGCGTTCATGAAACATTACCTTTTCCAGACCGGGTACAAACTCTGCCAACGGCTTTTTGGTATCTTCGTTCCAGAAGAAGAGCGCGTCCTCCAGGCGGGCTTTAAGAACTCTTTCATTGCCGGCGGTTACCAGGTCCAGCCGATGCCCGGTACCATTTCTGACCCCGATAAATCCCGGCAGCAACTTGCCTTCAGCATCGAAAACCGGGAAATAGCGCTGGTTGGTTATCATGCTGGTGGTTAAAACCTCAGGGGGCACCTGCAAATAGGAAGGTGAAAACCGGCCGTAAAAGGCGGTGGGATACTCGACCAGATAATTATTTTCCTCCAATAGTTTTTCACTATCCACCGGAACTCCGCCCATACCGGCAGCGACATCGGCCACCTGCTGGCGTATCATCCGGCGGCGTTCGTCCTGATCCAGAATTACATAATTCTTTTTAAGCAGTTTGAAATATTCGGGTATGGTTTTTACTTTAAGCGGCTCACCCGTAAGAAAACGATGTCCATAGGTACGATTGTCGCTCTTCACATTTTCAATGCTGATATCGATTTTATCTTTACCGTAAAGGGCCAACAGCCATCTGATCGGGCGGGCAAAGCGAGTAGTATGGTATCCCCAGCGCATGGATTTGGGGAAACCTAGGGCTGTAATCAGGGCGGTCAGAACTTCAGGCAGCAGTTCCATGGTTGATACTCCCACCTGTTTTTTGACCGCAAAGATATACTCTATGTCACCGACGGTCCTGATTTCCAAATCTTTGGGGTCTACTCCCTGACTGCGGGCAAATCCCAGACAGGGCTTGGTGGGAGCACCATTATCGTCAAAAGCAATGGCTTTTTTGGGGCCGCGGTTTTCAATCAGGGCATCTTCCTGCTGTTCCTGCAAGCCCTTGACATGAAGTACTATCCGGCGCGGGGTGCCAAATGTCTGTAAGCTGTCATACTGCAGCCGGGCATCACCCAGTTTGCGCATGGACAGGTTTTTTACATCTTCCAGTATCCCCGGCATATAAGCTGATGGAATCTCTTCCACCCCTATTTCCAGTAAAAGTTCTCGGTTCATGATTTAAAGCACCTCCTCATTATTTATAAGTTCACGCCGCAGTGCTTCATCCTTAATTAATGGGTAACCCAGTTTTTTACGTTGTTCAACATATTCCCCTGCTACCAGACGGGCCACGTTTCTTATGCGGGCTATATAGGTAGTACGTTCCGTTACACTGATGGCTCCTCTGGCATCGAGCAGATTAAAAAGGTGAGAACACTTCAGTACATAATCATAGGCGGGTTGGACCAGATGCCGGGAAGCCACATTCTTAGCCTCCTGCTCACACATGTTGAACATGGTGATCAAGGTTTTTACATCGGAAGCTTCGAAATTGTAAGTAGAGTAATCTACTTCGGCCTGGTGGTGAACATCACCGTAGGAAACCCCCTCCACCCACTCTATATCATAAACATTTTCTTTGTTTTGAATATACATGGCAATTCTTTCAATACCATAGGTTATCTCGGCACAGACCGGATAGCAGTCGATCCCGCCGCACTGCTGGAAATAGGTAAACTGGGTTATTTCCATTCCGTCCAGCCATACTTCCCATCCCAGGCCCCAGGCTCCCAGGGTAGGCGATTCCCAGTTATCCTCCACCAATCTCAGGTCGTGTTCCAGGGGGTCAATGCCCAGCAACTTCAAACTGTTAAAATATAAATCCAGCACATTGTCAGGTGAAGGTTTCAAAATAACCTGGAATTGATAATAGTGCTGCAAACGGTTGGGGTTTTCGCCATAGCGCCCGTCGGTGGGACGGCGGGAAGGTTCTACATAGGCTACCTTCCAGGGTTCCGGCCCCAGGGCCCGTAAAAAGGTAGCTGGATTCATGGTCCCGGCTCCTTTTTCGACGTCATATGGTTGTTGAATTATACAGCCCTGGTTTCCCCAGTATTCCTGCAACCGTAAAATAATTTCCTGAAAATTCATTCTCTATAACCTCCTTCATGAATAAACTTCAACCCACTGCCCAAGTTCCGGCAGCAGGGTGCATAAATATACTTCTAAAAATACAAAAACCCCGTCCCCTGGACAGGGACGAGGTAAACCCGCGGTTCCACCCTGATTGGCTGTTAAGCCCACCTTAAGCATCCAGGCTTTACTTGCCGTTTGCACAGCTTTCCTCCTGGTAACTCCGAAGCGCCTTCAGAAATAGTTTATACCGGTTTCCACCTATCCCGGTTCTCTGGATTAAACTTTCTTTCCTACTATTCTTCATCATGGTTAAATATTAAATTTTAATATACTAAGTTTAGCAACCGTTATAGGCATTGTCAATCTAGCAGATGCATGCTGTTCTTAAGCGTTTTTATGGTATTTTTGACATAAAATTTACGTTCCAGATGGTACTCCAGATATTGTTCAAGGAATCTTTCCAATTCGACTTTTATACGGGGTGATGCTTTAACCCGGGTTATGGTCTTTAGATTGCTGTTAACGAAAAGCTTCAGCAGGGCCAGGATTTCACCCGGCAGCCTGACCGTCATCCCCAGGTTGGAGCAACAGGAGGAACAAACCGTGCCCCCTTCAGAAATACTGAAAGCGGTCAGGTTCTGATGGGCACCACAGATAACACACCGGTCCAGGACCGGTTTATAGCCCAGATTGATTAACAGAGCAGTCTCAAAATATCTGATAGCCAGGAGGTTCAAACCAGTCTCATTAAAATAATCCAGAATAGCCAGAACAATCTCATATAATTGTGGCAGGGGAATGTGTTCCATCAAAGTTTTGTCCAGCAATTCCAGCATATACATTATGTATAAGGTGCGCCTCAGGTCTTCGCGGCAGTTGCCGTAAAAATTAATGATACTGCCCTGAGTTATAGTCCCCAGTTCTTTACCTCCATTCAGATAAAGCAGGGAATGGCAGAAGGGCTGTACACACGCCCGCAGACTACTGGCCGGTTTTTTTACTCCCCGGGCCACAGCGGTAGCTTTACCCTCTTGTTCGGAAAAAAAGGTGACCAGTTTATCGGTTTCCCGGTAATCACGATTTTTGATTATTAAAGCACGACTGCGATAATACATTTATCTCTTTCCTCTAAATAAAACCGTAGTTGTTTTAACCGGTTCGTTAACCGGTACCACGGTTTTACGGCACAGGCGCTGCAGTTTCCCGGCATAGTCCCGGGCCTCATCCTGGCTTATTTTACTGTAATCAAAAGCCAGATAAATAATCCTGGCCCTCTCGAGACCTAGCTTCCGGGCGGTCTTATAGAACAGATCGGTATCGGCGGCATAAACATGGTTGACATAAGCGGTTATTACGCCCTTTCGCTCGCTCATGCCAGGTTGGCAGAGCGGCTGAAAAACCTCCTGCTTGTCCCGGTAATGAGTTTGCGCCATAATCCGCCGGGTAAGAATAGCAAGCGATTTCTGATTTTTCACCAGAGCCCAGCGTGGTATTACCGCTATCACTGAATCCGCGTCAACCTCACGGGCAATTTTGGTTATCTGCTCCACTTTTATACCGTCAATCGTCGCCGCATGTACAGCATAACCTGCTGCAGCCGGTACCAGTATTATATCAGGATTTAAGCCCAGCGTGGGCAGATGATGTCCGCCATCCATGACCACCACCCGATAATTATTGGGGCGCAGCTTTATCAGATAATCCCGGCCCACCGCAGTGGTATGCCAGGCATCCATACCGGAGCACTCAACAATGGCTCCCCCCTGCTTTAATGCCTCCTGGGCGGCCTGAAGATAATCGTTATGTTCGCTCGGGATCTGGGCCTTAACCTGCATTTCTTCCGGTTCCAGCGGCAACCGCCTTAATCCCGGATCATATACCAGAGTTACCGGACACCAGCGTGATGCGGCCGAAGCATATAAATCCAGCACTTGATTATACCCCGCCGCTTTCATTATATCAGTGGGATAATTGATCATTATAAAGGCATAAGCCCCGGCCAGGATGATAAAAAGACATATCTTCTTTAGCACCGATCATACTCCTCTTTTACTTTATCATAAGTTTAAACTGATCGATGCAAAATCATTCCCGCAATTGCCTGCAAAAGACGGATAAATGAGGTAAAACATGCCCTAAAACAAAAGACTGTCAAAAAAAGTGCCCATACCCCGGAGCATCAAAAAAGCCCAAGAGCAAGGCATTAAGGGAAGAGCGTGATTGAGGCGTACATAGTACGTGTAGCCAGCCCTACAGCCCCGGCGTTAAGAGCGGGCTTCAGGGCTGGGTTTTGCTATACTACGAGATAGCTTATGTCGGGTTGGGGTGAAAATGATAGTTTTGCCAACAAAAAGAACGTCCCCTTGTTGGCCTGGACAAAGCCCCATTCCTGCCAGATCCACGTGGTATAGCTGTGGCTGAAATAACGGCCTTCCAGAACTTTCAGTTCGTTTTGGCCGTCCTGGTCGATATCCTGCACTTCAAGCTCTATGATGGGCCGCGCCAGAGCCGAAGAGCACCAGACCGGTTTCATTTTACCCGCTATCAGGCGGTAGAGAAAAAGATGGTTGCTGTATTCGTCATCTATTCCCTTGTGCCACATAGGTCGGGAAGAGCCAAAGCTGCCTTTTTTCCATAACACCAGGATGAGTTCCTCACCCCCGTCATTGTCGGCATCAGCAGCCAGACAACTCTGGATCTTCCAGTCTTCGGGAGTTTTCCAGATCAGGCGGTCTCCCTCCCGAATGGTGAGATATCCATTTTCCAGGCGATAAATTTCAGTTTGCCCATTACGGTCCAGGTCCCGGGTAAAGCTCCCGTTCCCGCCGCTGTCAGGCAACAGCAAATAAACTGCCGGAACCAGCAGGGCGATCAAGAGCCCTGCTATTATAACCGGCCGGTATTTCACTGATTATCCCAGGGCATTTTCACCCGGCATTCTCCTTTTACCCGGAAGGAATTAGTCCAGGAGGGCGGTTCGGGGACTTT
>DHSK01000110.1 GCA_002408445.1 Syntrophomonas sp. UBA5288 | reverse complement strand
ATTTATTTAATTTCTGAGCCGGTTCCTCCCTGGGTAGGGAACCACTGGCCTGCAATTGCGCTTCTATATGATCAAAGCTGGCCGGGTCCAGACGAGCCAGGTCCTTTTGCAGCCAAAAGACGGTGGATGGACCGGGGTTACGCTCGGCAAAACCGGCATAGATGACATTAATGATTAAATTGTCGGTGGAAATCCCGTGCTCATCCAGTTTGAGCAGCATGGTATAGATATCGCCCACTTGCATAGCCGGCATAGCCAGATTGAAAACCGGCCGGTCTCGCCCTTGTTGCCGGTAGTATTCCTGCAGCCTGGCGCCGACAGACTGATCAGCCGGGCCGGGACCGCTATGGGCCACGGAATCTCCCAGAATAATAATGTAATCTTGCAAATCCTGTTTTTTTATCTGGCGCTGAATTTGATCCAGAATAACATCAATATCGGCCGAATTATCTTTTACCAATGCATAGTCTATACGGTAGCAATAGACAAATTCAAGAGGCACCACCCCGGGCAATAGCAACTGTATAATCAGTAAATAAATTATCAGGTATTTAAACGCTTTCATAGTTTGTCTCCGTCATTAGGCTGTAATTTCTTAAGTATTGGATGGGTCTGTTAAACCAAACTAAATAAATATTAACATAATTAAGCGCTTTTTAGAGAGCATCATGGGGACGGTTCTCCTTTAAGAGCATCATGGGGACGGTTCTCCTTTACAGGCCTCAAAACATTAAGAACGGGTAAGGAGCATCATCCCCATGATACTTGAAACGATCATTTTTAAATAACAGCAGGTTATTTATAGTTAAGCTGATATATGTCTTCCTTCCGGTGCTTAAGTAGGGGAAGTTCCCTTCTGACCTGTTCGACTATAGAAAAATCCAGGTCTGCCAGCACAATATCTTCCTTAGTGCCGGTACGGGCGATGATCTTTCCCCATGGATCTACTATCATCGAATGCCCCCAGGCTTGATAGGATGAATCCGGGTTGAAGGCTGAACCGGCTGCCAGCACAAATACCTGGTTGTCTACCGCCCGGCTGCGCATAAGTAACTCCCAGTGCAGCGGACCGGTGGTATGGTTAAATCCGGCGGGGATTACCAACAGATCAGCTCCTTTAAGGGCCATGGCCCGGGCCAGTTCCGGGAACCGGACATCATAGCAGATCATTAATCCTATATGCATATCCTCATGGTCAACTACGGTTATATCTTGTCCGCTGCTTAGTACGGATGATTCTTGAAAAGTAATTTTTCCCGGAATATCCACATCAAAAAGATGTATCTTGCGATGATGCCCCAGAACATTGCCCTCCGCGTCAAATATATAACTGGTATTATATATTTGATTGTTTTCAGCTCTTTCGATAAAAGAGCCTCCGACCAGAACAATGCCATGCCGGCGGGCGGATTGAGCTAAAAAATCAAAAGTGGGTCCCGGAACCGTTTCCGCATAAGCAGAAAAAAGGGACGAATCATACGGTCCGTTAAAGACTTCGGGCAATACGACCAGTCTGGCCCCCATACCGGCAGCCTGGGCTATCATGCGGGCCGCTTTATCAAGATTATATTGTTTTTCCGCAACCACCTGCATCTGGCAGATGGCTGCCCTTATTGGTCGGTTCATTTAAAAATCCCTCCTGTAAAAGTAGTATACACTATGGTTAGTATGAAAATTAGACTCTGAATGCTTTGTTCCCTCCCAAGGAAGCAAAAAAATGGAGACACCGTTACGGTATCCCCCTTTTTCCTGGCCGAATCCGGTCAGGCACTCTGTCCATTTATCTATAATTTAATCGGTCCCTTATTCCCGCGTCAAAGCCAATCGTTGAAGTAATAGCATTTTGGGGACATTCATAGGTACAGGTGCTGCACCAAATGCACTCCGTTGATAATATCCTTTGCTTATTATTTTTATACTCCAGCAGTTTAACATCCATGGGACATACCTTTTCGCATTTGCCGCAATCCACGCACTTATCGGGATCAATTTTTATCTTGAGCAAAGCGAATCGGGAGGTAGCTTTTTGAAATACCGGAATGGGACATATGTATTTGCAAAAGGCTCGATTATCTTTTAAGCTGCACGCAAGAATCATACCCAGGCAATAATATAAAATATTCCCACCAATAAAACAATAAAGCTCCGTGCTTGATTGCGGCTCTACCGGTTTTTTCAGAATGAACCAAATAAACAAGACTAAACTCAATGCAATAAAGAAATATATATATCTAACTATCCCCAGATATCTTATCCGCTTATTTTGAGGCCTTTTGTAAGGCATCAAATCTAATATCATTGCCGTCCAGCAGGTATAGCTGCACCACGCCCGTCCGAAAATTAAGGGACCAACAATTTTGGCGATTAAATAATGCATGGTGGCGGCGGCAAACACACCTGACAGCAGCAGCATGAAAAAGCCTTCGATCTGCATGTTTTCCCGGTTAAAAAAGCCAAGAAAAAGCAGCATATAACAACCAACTAATATCTGCGAGGTCCTTCGCCCCCACGCCTTATGCTTCCTGGGCAATGCCTGAATTAAAAAGATGCCGGTCGCAATTGATGTTCCTATATATCCAAAGTTAAATAAATAGAAAATGGTTCCCGAGGTTATGGATAACAGTATGGCAAGTCCCCAGAATATTCCCAGAAATATCAGAGGAAAAACGATATTTTTAAATGAAAAATCCCATTTGTTTTCTTTATCATCCATCCTGTTCGCCCCAAAATCTTACCCAATTTTACATAATGATAATGATATGTAACAGACAAAACAAGCAAGAGCATGTTAAATTTGTTCGAAAAGCTTGTAAAAAAGCATTTAATACTTGGGCTTTAAAAGTAAATGTTATACTATGTTTGGGGAGATAATACTTACTTAAACAGGGTAACTTATCTACTCCGGGGACAATCCTGGCTTTAATCCGCGAAGCGATAGAATCCCGACAAAAACTTCTATGAATAATTAAACGAAGTAATTTAAAATATTTTGCCAATATTGTAGAATGTTCTTATAAATGGAGGAAAAAATACATGAGACCATTCAAACTAGCATCAAGAGATTTTTACCCGGCTGATACCATTATAAGCCTCAAAGCGGGAGAAAAAACGGTTCATATTGGTGAAGGCTATTGTACGGTAATAGCCGGGCCATGTGCGGTGGAAGATCGGGAAGCCTATCTCCAGCTGGCACTATTGCTCAAAAAGGCGGGCGTTCAAATTCTGCGGGGTGGTTTATTTAAACCCCGTACCTCTCCTTATTCCTTTCAGGGACTGGGATTGGAAGGCCTGGATATTATGATGGAGGCACGCAGTATTACGGGCATGCCTATCATAACTGAGATAATGGATGCACGCGATTTGGATTTTCTGTATGACAAAATCGACATTTTGCAGGTCGGCAGCCGCAATATGCAAAATTACACCCTGCTGGATGAACTGGGCAAGATAGATAAACCGGTAATGTTGAAAAGGGGCTTTTCCGCTACCATAGAAGAATGGCTGCTGGCGGCGGAATACATTTTGAACGGGGGCAATAGAAATATAATACTGTGCGAAAGAGGAATACGTACCTTCGAAACTTACACTCGTAACACCGTAGATTTAGGGGCGGTAGCTCTCATAAAACAGCTTTCCCATTTACCGGTCATAGTTGACCCCAGTCATGCCACCGGCAAGTGGAAGCTGGTTACCCCGGTAGCGCGGGGGGCGATTGCGGTAGGTGCGGACGGTATAATGGTCGAAGTGCATCAGGATCCGGACCGGGCCTTATCGGACGGAAAACAATCGTTGACTCCGGAACGGTTTGAACTACTGTACGAACAGATAAAAGGACTGGCCCGCCTGGCTGATAAAACAATTGAATAGTAGTAAGGTTCAAAACCTACGTATTATGATATGCTCCCCTTTGAGTAAACACCTGAAAAAGCAAAAATTCAGGACTATAAAAAGGGTTTTTGTTTATAAAAGGGAAAAATACAAGAACTTTGATGAAATTTTGAGAAGATTGACACTATTGGACTAAAGGTTAATTGATTTATTAAATTAAAAATGGTAGTGTTAATCGTGGATGGACGATTGTCTGCACCAGGCAATCAGTACGAGAAAAAGTTGTAGAGGGAGGTATTTGGATGTTTTTCAAACTAAGGCGCAAACATATTGCGCTGCTAACGCTGCTGGCAATGCTTGCCATGACAATTGTAGGTTGTGGCGGCGGCTCGGACCAGGACAAGTCCGGGGACAAAGCAAACGATGTAATCAAGATTGGTGTCTATGAACCTCTGACCGGAACGAATGCGGCCGGCGGCCAGATGACCATGGAAGGCATCGAACTGGCCAACAAACTGTATCCCACCGTACTGGGCAAAAAGATCGAACTGGTAACGGTGGACAACAAGAGTGAAAAACAGGAAGCTGCCAATGCCGTGGAGAGATTGGTAAGTAAAGAAAATGTGAACGTAATCATAGGAAGCTATGGCAGTTCATTGTCCATGTCCGGCGGACCGGTGGCCCAGGATGCAGGGTGTCCGGTTATTGGATGTTCACCGACCAATCCGGCTGTAACTCTGGGTAATGATTATTATTTCCGGGTATGCTTCATTGATCCTTTCCAGGGAACCGTTATGTCGAATTATGCTACTAACAAACTGAGTGCCAAAACTGCTGCCATCATTCAGGATGTTCAGCAGGATTACTCGGTAGGCTTAAGCAACTACTTTGAAAAAGCCTTTAAGAAAACTAATGGAGAAAAATCCATAGTTGAAAAAGTTAACTATAATACCGGTGACAAAGACTTTTCAGCTCAGTTGACCGCTGTAAAAGCCAAGAATCCCGATGTTATCTTTGCTCCGGGGAACTTCCTGGAGTGCGGTATTCTGGTAGCCAAAGCCCGCGAACTGGGAATAACCTGCCCGATTCTGGGCGGCGATACCTGGGAAGCTGATGCATTCCTAAGCCAGGTAAAACAATACAAAGATATTTATTTCAGCACTCATTTTACCGCTGAAGAACCTGTTACCGAAGTTTCCACTACTTTCCTGAATGAATTCAAGAAAGCCTATCCTGATAAAACGGCCAATGCCTTTGGAGCGCTGGGCTTTGATGCTTATCTGCTGGCCGTTAATGCCATCGAAAGAGCTAATTCCACTGACCGTGAAGATATCAAGACTGCTCTGGCAGCCACCAAGGATTTCAAAGGAGCCACCGGTATCATCACTCTGGATCAAAATGGTGATGCTACCAAGACAGCCATTATTAAGAAAGTGGCCGATGGAAATTTTGTTTATGAGACAAAGGTAGAGCCGAAATAGGCCAGGTTGCAGAAATGACTCCCCTCCTGCCTTAGGAGGGGAGTATCTATTTTAAATGTGAAAAATCAATTTTTGACTATTGAGGAACATGAAGGAGTTGTTGAATTTTGTCCATGGATGTGTTACTGCAAAATCTTGCTAATAGTATCACCCTGGGCAGCCTGTACGCATTGATTGCCATTGGTTATACCATGGTATATGGTATAATCAGGCTAATCAATTTTGCCCATGCTGATTTGTTAATGGTTGCCGCTTATATAGTCTTTTACGGCATCCTGGTTTTTTCCCTGCCCTGGTGGGCTTCTTTCGCGATTGCGATTGTCCTTACCACCTTGCTGGGTGTGACCATAGAAAAACTGGCTTACCGTCCTCTGCGGAACGCACCGCGTATATCGGCTCTGATTTCAGCCATCGGCGTATCATTTTTGCTGGAGAACGTCGGCATTGTCACTATCGGAGCTACCCCCAAACCGTTTCCGCGTCCCAGTGAACTGGTATGGAACATACATGCCGGAGGAATATCCTTTCTGTCAACTACCATAATTATTCCCGTGGTTACTGTAATTCTTCTTATCGCGGTTACGTTTATGGTCAAGAAAACCAAAATAGGTGTGGCCATGCGAGCCGTATCCCGAGATTTTGAAGCTTCCAGCCTGATGGCGGTGGACGTCAACAAAATCATAAGCGCTACTTTTGCCGTAGGTTCAGGTCTGGCTGCGGTGGGCGGCATTCTATGGAGTCTGCAGTACCCGCAGGTTGATCCTTTGATGGGTGTATTCCCGGGCCTGAAGTGTTTTATCGCCGCGGTTATGGGAGGAATAGGCAGCATTCCCGGTGCCATGATAGGCGGGTTTATACTGGGATTTGTAGAAGTAATGCTGGTAGGCTTCTTCCCGGGCGTTTCGGGCTACCGTGACGCTTTTGCCTTTGTCATATTAATATTGATTTTATTATTCAGACCGGGCGGTATCCTGGGCGAAAACGTAGTGGAGAAGGTGTAGCATGGACGAAAGAAAAAACATTAAAACTACACTTACCCTAGTTTCTCTGGTTCTCCTGGCCGGGATATTGTACTGGGGACAAAACAATCTTAGCACCTTCCAGATAAGAATATTAAATCTGGCTGCCATATTCGTGATCCTGGGGGTCAGTATGAATCTGGTGATCGGTTTTACCGGTATGTTTTCGCTGGGCCACTCCGGTTTTATGTGTATTGGTGCCTATACCGCAGCAATACTGACCATGTCGCCGGAGAGTAAAGAGTTAATCTATTTTATGGAGCCAATCGTACCATTCCTGGCCCATGTGGAGTGGCCGATATTTGCCGCCGTAATAATGGCGGCCCTTATTTCTGCCCTTTTTGGTTTCTTGATCGGTTTCCCGGCCTTGCGCTTGCGGGATGATTATCTGGCTATTGCCACTCTGGGTTTTGCCGAGATAATAAGAATTATTGTAACCAATACTATTACCATTACCAATGGTTCATTGGGATTAAAGAATATTCCCTCTATAAAAAGCATGTGGGTTTACTGGGGTTGTGCGATTCTAATCATAATAATTCTCAAGCGGATTATTAACAGCAGTTGGGGTTATGCCTTCAAGGCTGTACGCGATAATGAAATTGCGGCTGAGGCGATGGGGATAAATGTGTTCCATGCCAAGCTGCTGTCCTTTACTATCGGTTCGGCTATTGCCGGTATCGCCGGTGCGTTAATGGGATTCCTGATAACTTCTATTGATCCCACTATGTTCAGGTTCCTGTTTACCTACCAGATATTATTGATAGTAGTGCTGGGAGGTATGGGAAGTCTCACCGGCTCAGTTATTGCGGGTGTATTTATAACTATTATCATGGAATGGCTGCGGGTAGTGGAGCAAGATATGAACGTATTTGGATTGCTGACCATTCCCGGACTGCCAGGAATGCGCATGGTTATATTCTCAATCGGCTTATTGATGATCATACTATTCTATCGTCAGGGTATTATGGGCACCCGTGAATTTAACTGGGACTGGCTCCTGGATAAACTTAAAATACGCCGTGGCAGTAAGCGGGGGGTGTCTTTATGAGCAATGTACTTCACACTGATAATATAACAATGCAATTTGGAGGTCTAAAAGCGGTCTCCGATCTTAGCCTGGAGATTAACCAGGGTGGGATAATAGGTCTGATCGGGCCTAACGGTGCGGGCAAAACTACTGTTTTTAACATGATAACCGGAGTTTACACCCCTACCAGCGGAAAGGTCATTTTTAACGACCAGGATATCACCGGACTGAAACCCGACCGTATAACTGCACTGGGTATAGCCCGAACTTTTCAGAATATCAGGCTGTTTCAAACTATGACGGTGATGGAAAATGTGATGATATCCAAACATGTCAGGCTCAAAGCCAATCTGGCGGAGGCGGTGCTGGGACTGCCCCGTTACAGCCGGGCACGCTTAAAGCAATACGATGAATGTATGGAATTGCTGCATAAGGTACAGCTGGATGATGTGGTTAATGAGCAGGCTACTTCACTTCCGTACGGTAAACAGCGGCGTCTGGAAATCGTCCGGGCTCTGGCTACGCAGCCTTCGCTCTTATTGCTGGATGAACCTGCTGCCGGTATGAATCCCAATGAATCGCAGGAATTGATGCAATTCATTGCTCGTATCAGGGATGAATTTAATATTACCGTACTGATGATTGAACATCATATGGAAGTGGTAATGGGTATCTGTGAAAGGATTTACGTGCTTGATTACGGCGTCACTCTGGCTGAAGGGACTCCGGCGGAAATCCAGAATAATGAAAAGGTAATTGCAGCATATCTGGGGGCGGTGAAAAAGGATGCTTGAGATTAAAGATTTACAGGTCTATTATGGCGGTATTCATGCCTTAAAAGGTATCAGCCTTCAGGTGCCTGAGCATAAAATAGTTACCCTGGTGGGAGCCAATGGTGCCGGCAAGAGCACTACCTTAAGAGCCATCAGCAATCTGGTTCCACCATCAGCAGGCCAAATTTCTTTTAAAGGTGAAGATATTACCGGTAAAAAGACGGTTGATATAGTTAAAAGAGGTATAACTCTGGTACCGGAGGGAAGGCGTATATTTGCGAATCTTACCGTACTGGAGAACCTGCAGATGGGGGCTTATGCCCGTAAAGACAAACCGGGGATAGAAAGTGACTTGGGCAAGGTATATGAGATTTTTCCGCGTTTGAAGGAACGGGAATGGCAGGTGGCCGGTACGCTATCCGGTGGCGAACAACAGATGCTGGCCATTGGACGGGCCTTGATGTCAAGGCCGACTTTAATCATGATGGATGAGCCGTCACTGGGACTGGCGCCTATTCTGGTTCAGGAAGTGTTCCGGGTAATTCAGAGAATCAATGAGCAGGGTATGACCATTCTTTTAATCGAACAGAATGCCACCGCTGCTCTGGAAATAGCTGATTATGGTTATGTTCTTGAAACCGGCAACATCGTTCTGGAAGGACCCGGCCCTGAACTGGCCGACAAGGAAGAAGTCCGCCGTGCTTATCTGGGCAAGGCATGATGTTAAGGTTTCGAAACGGAGAGGCAAAAGTTTCATTCTTTTGCCTCTTTTTTATACCTATCAGTAAGGCCTGACTGCAATACCTATTTATGGTTCTAAAAGGAGAAAAATATCGTATTCAACTAGCAAAGCGCTACAAACGTCTAGTGGTATTGGTTTTGTTATAATAAAAAGAAGTTTGAAAAGAGGAGGCCGTTTTATGTTTAGAGAAATGAAAAGAAGTGAAAAAATGCTGACCAAGGATGAAATACTGGAAATAATGAACACAGCCGAATACGGTATATTATCAACCGTGGGCGAAAACGGGTTTCCTTACGGAGTGCCGGTAAATTTTATCTACCGGGACGATAAAATCTATTTCCACTCTGCCTTAACCGGGCACAAAACGGATAATATGACCTTTAGCAATAAGGTTTCCTTTTGTGTAGTTAAAGATGTTGAGTTAATCCCGGAGGGTTTTAGCACCAAATTCAAAAGCGTAATCTCTTTTGGTGAGGTTAAAGAAGTAGAAGAGGAAGAAAAACAAGAAGTTTTTATACTGTTAATTGAGAAATTTGCCCAGAACTACATGGAGGCCGGACTAAAATATATCCAAAAGGCTGAAGCAAAGGCAAAAATCTATATGATAGAAGTTCAATATATGACCGGCAAAGGGAAAAAATAAAAGAAGCGAAAAAGGTACGGTTTAATAGGGAAACTTATTGAACCATATCCCAAACCGATACGGAAAAGCAAGAGAGAGGCGTTGTCCCGAAGGGATGACCTCTCTCTTGTCGTTATCCATATCTATTTCCTCCAGTTATTTTGGTCACTTCCCATCAGCGATAGGATTTCGCATATATTGCCATGCAGTCCTGAACGGACAAGTCTACTCTATCGCAGTCAAACAGCCTGCCCATGGTTTCTTTTGCATTGATTGCCAGCGTCTCAAACTCCTCCGGCTTTATGCCGTAATCGGACATTTTGAGATCGGCCACGCCGCAGTCCTCATGCAATTTAGAAAGCATTTCAATGAAATCCATAGGGTCGGCTGCATCTCCCTTGCCCATGGCTTTCGCCATTTTGACAAAACGGTCGTCACATACATGCTTTTCAATAAAGAAAGAGAAATAGGCCTTACTTAGCATAATGAGTCCGGCTCCGTGAGGAAGATCCTGATGATAGGCGCTTAATGCATGCTCCAGCGAATGCTGGCTGGAGGTAGAGCCTACCACCATTTCAATGCCGGAAAGATAATTGCCGAAGGCCACCTTTTCCCTTGCCTCCATATCTTTTCCGTCACGAACAGCCTTCGCCAAATAGCGGCTGACATTTTCAATGGCGGTTATACCGACCATATCGCTCATAAGGTTTGCGAATTTGGAGATATAGCCTTCCATGCTGTGAAATAATGCATCGAAGCCCTGAAACGCCGTAAACATCGGCGGTACACTGGTCATCAACTCCGGATCTAATGATTGCAAGTTTGGGAAACAGCTCGTCAATGCCGCCAAAGCCAATTTTTTCATTGGTTTCCGGATTGGTGATGACGCCCCAGGCGTCTGTTTCACTGCCGGTACCTGTTTTTCCCTTCGCGGGAAAAGTAGGCAATCAATATTTTACTATTCATGAAATTGCTCCTTTCATTGAAGCATATCACTTGGAGTTTACTCCAAGTCAAGGCTATTTTTTAAATAATTTCAGATTTGTTTTACTTGAAAAAACTGGCCAGATAATGATATGCTTAAATTTGTAGTATGGTTTACCCGTTGAGTGTAAAAGAGTAGAACGGCAGGATGGTGGGAATATTAGTAGTGGATTTGAGCCATTAGTGATATTATTCACTAATGGCTTTTTCTCACCTCCGGCAGCGGAAAGACGAACAGTCTTGCCGCTGAATTGATTAAAAGGAGGAAAAACAATGATTATCGTAATGGAAAGAAATGCTGCAGTTGGAGAGATCAGCCGGGTGGAAGAAAAATTGCAGGAGCATGGTTTTAAAGTCCATATGTCGGTAGGCGTGGAGAGGACCATAATCGGCGGAGTCGGAGAACGTACCGCCGCCATCATGGAAATGTTTGAGACTTTGCCTGGTGTGGAACGGGTAGTACCTATCGTGCAACCGTTCAAGATGGCTTCGCGGGAATTTCAGCCGGACTCCACCCTTGTTAAGGTGGGCAATGTTACGGTAGGCGATGGGAGTATGCAGATAATAGCTGGTCCCTGCGCGGTAGAAGGCCGCCACAAGTTTCTGGAAATTGCCGGGAAGGTAAAAGAGGCCGGTGCCACTATGCTAAGAGGCGGCGCCTTTAAGCCCCGGACCTCACCTTACTCCTTTCAGGGATTGGAAGAAAGAGGACTGGAAATCCTGGCTGAAGCCGGCCAGGTTACAGGTTTGCCGGTAGTAACAGAAATTATGGACCCCCGTTTGATCGACCTGGTAGAAAAATATGCAGACATGCTGCAGGTGGGCGCGCGTAATATGCAAAATTTCTTTTTATTACGGGAACTGGGCAAAAGCTCGAAGCCGGTATTATTAAAACGCGGTGCCTCTGCTACTATTGAAGAATGGATAATGGCGGCGGAATATATAATATCGAGCGGCAACCCTAATGTTATAATGTGTGAACGGGGGATAAGGACATTTGAAACCTATACCCGTAATACGCTGGATTTAAGTGCGGTTCCCTTAATCAAACAGCTTACGCATCTGCCGGTAATTGTTGATCCCAGCCATGGAACCGGCAAGTGGAAACTGGTGAAACCGATGGCAATGGCAGCGGTAGGTTCCGGCTGTGATGGCATAATGGTTGAGGTACATCAGAACCCTTCCGAAGCCATGTCAGACGGACCGCAGTCTTTGAAGCCGGAAGGTTTCCAGGATCTGGTCAAAGGGGTAAAGCAGTTGCACTGGGCCATGAATATGGAACAGTAAAGGAGGCGGATGATGCAAAATATTTTTGTTATCGGACTTGGCTTAATTGGAGGTTCGCTGGGTTTGGCGCTAAAACAGTCGGAGCGTGCGGTCAGAATACTGGGCCATGATACCGACAAAACTGCCATAGCCCGCGCCCTGGCCATGGGTGCGATAGATGAGGAAGCGCCTATTCATAAGGGCGTAACGGAGAGTGATCTGATTATATTATGTTCCCCCATCAGCACTTATGTTTCGTTACTTCTGGCTATGCGTCCCTATCTCCGTCCCGGCAGTGTAATTACCGATATTGGCAGTACCAAACAGGCGGTCATGAACATGTTTGAGGAACTCCTGCCTGATTTCGCCTGGGGCATAGGCGGCCATCCCATGGCCGGTTCCGAAATTCAAGGTATAAATGGTGCCGACCGGTACTTGTTTGAAAATGCGGTATACATTCTTACTCCTCCGGCCGATGTTCCGGAAGAGGTAATGACCGGGTTAACCGGACTGCTTGAAATAACCGGGGCCAGAATAAAAATAATGTCTCCGGACCGGCATGACGAAATAGTAGCAACTATCAGTCATATTCCCCATATTGCGGCCGCCTCACTGGTTAATCTGACTACCGGCGACAATGAAACATTAATGATGGCGGCAGGCGGTTTTCGGGACATTACCCGGATAGCATCTTCCAATTCCGGTTTGTGGGAAGACATATTATTATCGAATCGGGGCAAACTGGAAGGAAAACTGGCCCATTTTATTACTTTATTGCAAGAATTCAAACAGGCGCTGGCGGAGGAAGATGTGGAACTGATCAGAGAAAAGCTGGAGAATGCGAGAAACATACGCAACCGCATACCCGGAATTCGCAAGGGATTACTGCCGAATTTCTGCGATATAATCTGCATTGTGCCTGACAGGCCCGGTATAATCGGTGAGATCGGGGCATTGCTGGGTTCCCGCGGCATCAATATTGTGGATATCGAAATTTTAAGAGCGAGAGAGGGCGACGGGGGGACCATGCGTCTGGGCCTTCCTCTGTTGGAGGATGCCCATCAGGCCGTAAAACTCCTGCGTTCGATTGATGTTAAAGCTTGGGTGAGGTGAGATACAAAATGAACCGTATAATAAAACCACAAATAACTCCTTTGTCGGGGGATATCGAGGTAGGCCCGGATAAATCCATTTCCCATCGGGCGGTTATACTATCCGCCCTGGCGGAAGGTACCGGAACCATTAAGAATTGTCTCCTGGCGGCCGATACTTTATCCACCATGGGCTGTATGCAAAAGTTAGGTATCAGACTGGAACAGCAGAAAAACGAGATTATAATCCAGGGGCAGGGGATTCAGGGCTTTAAACCATCTGATACAGTTCTGGAGTGCGGCAATTCAGGCACCACCATGAGGCTCATGGCCGGTTTGCTGGCGGGGCAAAACTTTACCTGCACCTTAAGCGGGGATGATTCCTTAAACCGGCGTCCCATGCAAAGAGTCATTGAGCCCTTATCGCGGATGGGAGCCAAGATAAGAGGGGAGAGCAGTCACCCGCCCCTTACTATCGAAGGAGG
>DHSK01000047.1 GCA_002408445.1 Syntrophomonas sp. UBA5288 | reverse complement strand
CCCTGCCCGTCCCACAGTTTGTCGAGTATGGTCTCCCGGGTCAAAGTAATATTCGAGTTGTTCATAAAAAGGGCCAGCAGTTTGTATTCAACCGCCGTCAGTTCCAGAATCTGTCCGTTGTTCAAGGCACGGTTGTTTATAAGCTCAATGGTGATACCGTTAGAAGTTAATTCTGACGCTTCCTGATGAAAAGCATTGGACCGGCGCAGCAGTGCCTTTATTCTGGAAATCAGTTCATTTAATTTGAACGGCTTGGTGATATAATCATCCCCACCCATATCCAGTCCCATAACCACATTCACTTCTTCGTCAGAAGCGGTCAGGAAAATAATTGGAACCGTTGATGTCAGGCGTACCTTTTGGCATATTTCAAAACCCGTACCATCCGGTAAGGTCAGATCAAGAACCAGCAGATCGAACTTATTGTTTTCATACAGGGAAAGGGCTTCCTGTACAGTTCGGGCAGTATCAATGTGAAACCCGTTTTTCCGGATAGAATACTCTAGGCCATCGATCAGATTTAAATCGTCTTCAACCAATAATATATTTTCCATATCTGATTCCTCTCTTTATTTGATACTTCCCTCAAGTAGTCTTTTCAATATTACTATCACTTTTTCACACTGCCATATAAAAAAACACCTACCTTACGGCAGATGCTCGATTCTAATCCCATTTTAGTTTTTTGATATTATAATTACAATCATCATTACCCCTAACCGGGGGTATTGAGATGGGCATGGTTTATGGAATGATAAAAAGGATGCCCCTATTTTTCATTGGCCAATTTCCTGGTTTTGTTCAAATAAGTGGGGCATCGCCCCACTTATCTACAATTTAACTATTTAATTATCTTTACATGTGCCTTCTCAATCAGTTCCTGTTCTAGCGTTTTAAATTCCGCTTTTTGCTTGGTTTCTAATTCTTCTTGAGATAAAGACTTAAACTGCGTACGTATTTCTTCTGCAACCTGTGAACGCAGTTTAGCTATCATTAGTGATTTCTGATAGTCGGGAACTGCTTCTTTAAAAAACTCATCAACGGTTAGTCCGGTACCAGAAATGTATTCAAGGGTTTCTTTTGCTCCAGGAGTATCCTGATTAGCTAACAAGTCTTTTTTGGTTGTTTCTGCAAATGATTCTGCTTCTTGTAAACTTACTGAAATGCCTCTTCTCTCCGCTTCCTGCCTTAAAACAATTTGTTTAATCAGTGCTTTTTGGGCTGCTTCTTCAGAAGCATCTACTTGTTGCGCCTCGAGAAATTGCATTTTAGATGTTAATTGTTTTTGCGTTACCGGTATTTCATTTACTAACATAACAGTTTCATCATTTTTGTCTGAAATAAGCTCTTTCCATTTTTGCCCCCACTCATAATTTGAGGAGGAACCAATAGATTTTGATACATTAAAGTATGTTATTGATACAATTGCCAGACAAATGCATGCTGCTATAATAATAGAATTTCTTTTTCTCATGGTTATCACTCCTTTCTAATTGTAATTATTCCAACCCGAGCTGTTCCAGAAAGTATGCGTCTTAACTGGATATTCGTTATTGGGAAGAGTGTCGGCACTATGCCACCAGGATTCAACTACCGTTGTCCCTGAGGTCGTACCTGCCAGACTTAAATTTAAATCTGTCTTTTCACCATAATTTACCCATGGAGTCCAGTCAACGGGGATCATTATGTCAAAGTAAGTTAATTCAGATTGCTGAAACGTCCTTACTGTTGAACCATTCTTTTTAACGGTACTTCTGAGATGCACAGCACTATCGTCAAACGGATAGCTGGAATTAGCAGGGGTAATTGCTCCAGACACCGCAAAATAGGTAATATTAAGGTTATTGCCCGAATTAGTTCCATCAATATCTACCCAGTCTTTTTCCCAAACACGCCAGGGCAGCCAGGAACCACCTTCACCGCAGTATTTAACATAAAAAGAATATTGCAGCCCTGTAAAAGAATCCGCATGTACGTTTGGATTATAAACGACTACTGATAAAACGATCATTAAGCATGCAATAACTAATGGCCTTATTTTCAACATTGGTTTCCCCCCTTGATATTTTTAATTTTGGTCAAAAAAGGAACACTATAGAGCTTTGATGATACTTTATAGCTGTAGTTTTTTGGTTTATTGATCTTTCCTAACCGCTACTACTTACATGATAATTAGAATATTTAGTCCATATCTTTTTCTTACTCAGTAAACACCAATTCTCCTGGGACCATGCTTATTAAGTATTAGCCCAAATCCTGATTTAAATTCTTTAGCCTAATATATTGGACTCTCTTAAATATACATTTTTACTCTCAATTATCCACTCCTCGTTTTGTGGCCACAATTAAACTATTCGTACGGTAACTTAATATTAAACCCCAATTTTCATAAAATCTACATATTTGTCCAAATATAACATTTCAGGGTCTAAAAATTACATAATATGGTCTGTTTAATACGGATTCGGGATTATTAGCCACTTGAAAATATAAAATTCAGAAACGTCATATTTAAGCTAATATATGTTCTGTAAACCTATTTATAAATGATCTAGATTTTTGCATTGTAGAATAATAAGTTATACCATGTTAGTCAATGGAGGATGGCATGAAGTGCAATAAAATTAGAGTAAATAATACATGAAATGATAAAAAGGCTGTCCCTTTTTTCCGCTCCGGGATTTAAGGACAGCCTTTTCCCTGTTAAACGATCTTGTTTTAAATAGCTCCTTCTGCCTGTTTCAGTATTCTTAAGAAATGATCAGCTTCACGGAGAACATGATCAGCAAGAAGCGGTATTATAATAGATTCTATTTTACAACCTAAAATTCCTACCTCTGCCGCACTTTTAAACCGGGCAATATTTCGTGCGGCTGTCTTTTCTTTTTGCACTAGTGTCCTTAATTTACTGTTGGTCATTCCCGCCTTTTGGGCATTTACAACTTGCCTTCTCAATCGGGAGAATTCGTTGGCAAAAGCATCTGCTTGATGAATAAGCGCTTTCTCCGTCGGATCCAACAAATGGGCAATAAACAAAGAATGTTCTGCCATTATTCTATCCCAGAAGAGTTTTTCTTCAATTATTTCACGTCTGGTACTAATTGCACGGCGTTGTTGTAACCTTTCCAGATGGTTGACAAAGAAAGCTGCTTCACGCCTGATATGCCTGATTAACAAAGGAAAATTGTAGGTAAATGTTTTGCAGGTCAGCATTTCCTTCAACACTAAAGTTTTAAATTTTATCAGCCTGCGGGTTAAGATTATGGCCCGTTGGTTTAAGCGGGAGACTTGTGGTGCTAAAGCCGGATTTCCTTTACCAGACATTAACCTTCTTTCCCGCACTGTTAAAGCTGTATCAAAGTGAACTCCAGTGAGTTTTTGAGTTTTCAATTCAGCCTGCCTAGTTCTATTAGTGACTACTTCTCCGGAGGTAAGCACTGCTCTGCTTACGTTTCTATCGGCCAGCCTTACCGCGTCCCTTAACAGGACAGTGAACGCATTTTTAAACCTCTCTGCCCGATTAATCAACCGTTTGTCTTTACATAAAAATCCTGCTTCCAGAAAAAATGAGTGTTCTTTCATAATACGTAAGAAAAATAAATTCAGTTCCAATGATTGCTGAACAAATTGGGACGATGATAGGGTAGTACCACTCAAGCTCCATCACCCTTTCCAATAGTTTTCTACATACTATTCAGCGCCCCAAATAATGGTTACACGGGAAATCTATGCCCATTACCCTTGCATTATCCTTAAGGATACTCACCCCATAGTGAAATCCGCGTTGATGCTTAAGATCATTGCTCGAATAAGTTCATTCCGAACATGGTGTTCTCGATAACGCCTCCCAGTTTTCCGGTAGCAAATACTCATATTGCAGAAGGTTTCTCTATTAGTAAAAAGTCGTAGCTTGTTTTAATATAATCGAAAACTTTGTCAGCAATTAGCTTCTGCCCTTTCCTATTGGGATGCATTCCATCTTTACAAATATATTTGGTGAAATCAGGTAACTGCAAAAATGCACTTCTAATATCTATTATTCTGGTATGAGTTTCTTCAGCAACTTTGTTAATGACATAGCTATACTTTTCCTGCCAATAATAAATCTCCGCAACGTTTCCCAGCCATTTAAGAATATTACCCTGGCTAAGGGGATTGTTTTTACTCACCCATTCTAAATACTTTTCGGCATTAAGTGGCGGCAAGGTCATAAGTACGGGGGTAACCTTCATGTTTTTTAGTAGCTCTACGGCCTCGTGAAGAGCTGTTTCAAATAGTTTAATCTCTGTTTGGGGCAGATGGCTGGCATCTGAATTATCTACCACTTCATCCCAATTAAAGGCGCAATCATTGCCACCGTATTCAATTAAAACGATATCTGGTTT
>DHSK01000152.1:22776-25824 GCA_002408445.1 Syntrophomonas sp. UBA5288 | reverse complement strand
GCTGTGCACTTAAGCGCTAATGCTGTCGACATAATATTCACCCCTAGTCTTATATACTATTGATCACACTGCAAAAACTTTCCTGACACCAAAGTGCAATTTATTCTTTTTGCAGTACCATCAATGTGTAAATTTGATTCCCCTGCAAAATCCCCCCCGCTCCGAATTGGGTGAAGGGACCTTCTGCCGGTAAACCAAAATTTGAGTTCAATATAGGCCTGCCCCATGGGTATGTCCTTAATAGTCGAATAGGGCATGAGTAGTGCCCTATCGTCCTGCAGGCCGGACTGCAGTTATATTTTTTGAAAATTAAGCTTCAAACAACTTGCTGACGGATAAATCTTCATGTATCCGCACTATGGCTTCTCCCACCAGCGGTGCGATGGACAGTACGGTCATATTGGGCAGTTTTTTGTCAGCCGGTGTTGGTATGGTATTGGTTACCACTATTTCCTTTATGGGAGCTTCAGCCAGTCTTTGTATGGCCGGTCCTGACATTACCGGATGGGTACAGCAGGCATAAACTTCCCGGGCGCCCTTTTCCAGCATGACTCTGGAGGCGGCACAGATGGTTCCGGCGGTATCAATAATATCATCTACGATTATTACCGCTTTGTCCTCAACATCACCAATTACGTTCATGACCTCGGAAACATTAGGGGCCGGTCTCCGTTTATCCACTATGGCCAGCGGAGCGCCCAGTTTCTCGGCCAAATCGCGGGCACGAGTAACACCGCCGACATCCGGCGAAAGTATAACCGCATTTTTACCCAGACCTTTACCTTTGAAATGTTCAGCAATAGTTGCCACTCCGGGCAGATGGTCTACCGGTATATCATAGAAACCCTGAATCTGTGTGGCATGCAGGTCTACTGCCACCACTCTTTCGGCTCCCGCCTCAACTATCAGGTTGGAAACCAATTTGGCGGTAATAGGGTCCCGGGCGCGGGTTTTCCTATCCTGACGGGCATAGCCATAATAAGGAATGACCGCATTGATACGGGCTGCTGATGCTCTCCGGAAGGCATCAATCATGATTAATAATTCCATGAGATTTTCATTTACAGGGGTACAGGTAGGTTGAACTACGAATACATCTACTCCCCGGACACTCTCCCCTATAGCTACGCTTATTTCCCCGTCGGAGAAATGTGAGACTTTGGCATCACCCATTGGAATACCCAAATACTCGGCAATCTCCTGGGCAAGAGCGGGATTGGCATTCCCGGTAAACAGCTTCATCCTCCACCTGGATGCTTTCATTTATACAATACCTCCTAATATGGATATCAGGTGTTAGAAGGCAGAGGTTACCCTCAGCCTTTTTTGTGGTGCTTCAACATTCTTTGCTCGGCTCTTTCTACTGCCAGAGTATGGGGAGGAACATCTCTGGTTATGGTCGATCCCGCCCCGGTCATAGAATTTTCTCCTATCTTAACAGGAGCCACCAAATTGGTGTTGCTGCCTATAAAAACTCCATCGGCCAGAACGGTTTCATATTTGTTCCGGCCATCATAATTGCAGGTAATGGTCCCTGCCCCGATATTTACATGCCGGCCTACGGTAGCATCCCCTACATAGCTGAGATGCGGTACTTTACTGTTGGCCCCGATCACCGATTTCTTTATCTCCACGAAGTCGCCTACCTTTACTTCGTTATGGAGCACGGTAGCCGGGCGCAGGTAAGCAAAAGGCCCGATATGACACCGGTCACCTATTTCCGCCTCGATTATGCGGGAACTTTCTATAAATACATCCTGGCCAATGCTGGAATCGGTGATGCGGGTGGAAGGACCTATTTCACAAGACTGTCCTATTACGGTATGGCCTTCAATCATGGTAAAGGGCAGGATAATGGTATCACTGCCAATTTCCACCCCGGCATCAATAAAGGTGGATGCGGGATCTACGATGGTAACACCGCTTTGCATCAGTTCCAGGTTTTTACGCTGCCGCAGGATCGATTCGGCCTGAGCCAGCTGCACCCGGTCATTAATGCCGTATATATCGCGAGAATCGCCGGTTATTAGGACTTCGACCTGGTGTCCGTCGGCGGCAAAGATTTTCAGTACATCGGTCAAATAATATTCGTTCTGGGCATTGCTGGTATTAATACGCTTAAGGGCATCAAAAACGGCCCTGGTATTGAAACAATAAATGCCGGAATTAATTTCTGTTATAGCTTTTTCTTCACTGTTAGCGTCTTTTTCTTCCACAATCCGGTTTAAACTACCGTCCGGATTACGTATTATCCTGCCATAACCGGTCGGATTTTCGATCCGGGCGGTCAGCACGGTAGCTATCGCACCGGTGGTTTCATGATGATCAATCAGAGCTTTGAGGGTTTTAGCCTGTATCAAGGGTATATCCCCGGCTAAAACTATTATGCTGCCGTCACCTTCCACCGCAGGTTCGGCCTGCATCAGGGCATGCCCGGTGCCTAATTGTTCTTCCTGAATGGCCAGCTGGACTTCCTGATCTTCGAAAAGACTTTTTATCATATCACGGCCGTGGCCTACCACCGCAGTTATTTTGGGTATCCCCGCACCGCGTACAGCGTCTGCCACATGCAGCACCATGGCTTTGCCTGCTACCGGATGCATGACTTTGGGCAGCTTGGACCGCATGCGCACACCTTTACCGGCAGCCAGTATCACTGCAGAATAATTCAATTAATTCTCCACCTCTTTTAAAAGGGTTATGAAATCCATTCTATCTTAAAAAACGTTTTCTTACCGTATTATAACCTTTATTTCACTTTATGAAAAATTTATCAAAGTAAATTTTCTTTTACTCCTCATAAACTCAACCAGGCGGTGAGGTATAGACCGGGCGCGACTTGCGGAAACATCCGGCTCCCATTTTATGATCTGGCGTCACAACCATTTATGGAAATGAATATAGTAGTGGATTATGCCGGGTTGGGGTATTTTGAATTTTAAAAGACTCAGTGTCATTCATAATAATCAGCGTATTCAGCGTCTAATTTTCATATTAACGGCCCATGCCCCGAGGACACAACCAGCAATGAAAATGCGTCATCCTGAG
>DHSK01000152.1:13407-22585 GCA_002408445.1 Syntrophomonas sp. UBA5288 | reverse complement strand
CTTCACTGCGTTCAGAATGACAAGAACAGTATTTTCTAATTAACAAACAAACCCGGTCGGCTTAGGCTTTCCGGGTTTGTTCTTTAATTACTAAAAGTTACTAAAATATTGCTGGGCCAGTTCCAGGTCGCTGGGCTTATCGACATCAACCCCTACCTCGGCAAAAGGAGAAATTATCGGTTCACCTTTGATGCCGGTGACCTGGAAAAATCTTTTCTTTATCTCGGCGATGCTCAGTCGCTTGATCAGATATTTCCACACCAGCCGGAAGCCGAATAGCTTGGCCATAGCCACCGGGTCTTTGCGCCGGGCCACTAATTTCAACCCGATATCAAGACATTTACCCACGATGGCGGTACGGATCAGAAACAGATTGCCTCCCGTAAAGGTGCCTTCCTTCAGGTTGACATAAGTACGGTTTACCCCGGGGAATTTTTGTTCATTTACCTCCCGGCGGGTTACGGGATAGTAAAAGTCAGCGTCGGATTCTTCGCAGTGCGCAATAAAATCATTGATCGCTTCCGGGGTTATAAAAGGAATATCGGTCGGCAATACCAGTAATTTTTCGGTAATGTCCCCCATTTCGGTCAATTTGTGCACCGCATTATTAAAGCTTTCAATGGCATTGGCGCCGCTGCCCACAAAATACAGGTTCTCTTCCCGCGCAAAAATGTTGCGCAAGGCTTCAACCGGACCGCTCACAATTATACGATTGACATGAGGTGAGGCTTTTAAAGCATTGTAAACATAATAAATCATCGGTGAGTTGCCAATGATTATTAAGGCCTCATTGTCATATGGGGCAATTTTCCGGAGTTCGCAGGTACTTTCCCCACCAGCCAGGATTATAGTATCATACTTCATATCCCAACCTCCGTTAATCGCGGATATCAAACCCGTCTTTTTTAATGGATTCTATCATGCTGTTTTCAGCATTCTCAATATGCTCCTGGGCCGCCTGGCGAGCTGACTGTACATCGCGGGATTGAATGGCTTCCACAATACTGCGGTGCTCTTCCAAAGATCGCCGGGAACGGCCTGGATAGGATAATGAAGTAGTTCTGAATCTTTGTATCTGTTCGCGTAAATTACTGATAATATTGGATAATCTCTGGTTGCGGCTGGCACGGTACAGGGCATCATGAAATTTAGTGTCGGCAGCTACCAGTTTTTCTATGTCTTTTTCGGCGATAGCCTCAGCCTTCTCTACCAGCAGGCGTTCCATATTTTCCAATTCGTCATCGGTTATGCGTTCTGCGGCCAAGCCGGCGGCCAGCCCTTCCAAAGCGGCTCTTATTTCGAAGACATCTGCTATATCTTTAAAAGTAAGATCTGCTACATAGGCGCCTTTGCGCGGCACCATAACAATAAAGCCTTCCAGTTCCAGTTTACGGAGGGCTTCCCTGATAGGAGTACGTGAAACCCCCAGTTCTTCCGCCAACTGAATTTCCATCAGTCTTTCCCGCGGTTTTAATGTGCCGGTTATAATGGCCTCCCGGATAGCCTCCAGCACCAGTTCGCGCAGGGGCTTGTAGGAATCAAGGTTAACCGGTAATAAACGGTTCTTTTCCATTTCTATCACCTCTATTATAGGATGCTGCCAGGTAAACTTCCTGATAGCGGGTCATGAACCACTGGCCGGCTGCGGCAGCTGTTTTCGGGTCGGGAAAAATCCCCACCATGGTTGGTCCGCTACCTGACATTACTGCACCAAGTGCTCCCCGGTCAAGCATTTCTTGTCTAATATCCTCAAGTGCCGGATATTTTTTTATACTAACTGTTTCTAATACGTTGCCCATGTGGCACGCTATACTAATAATATCACATTTTCCCCAGGCTTCAAGAAAAGCGGCCGTATCGGGGCGAGAGCCCATATTTTCCAGGTCTAACAGGCCATAAACCGCCCCTGTCGATATTTGAAAATCCGGTTTTACCAGGACCAGATGCGGAAGGTGACATACCGGCAGAGGGGTTAGTATCTCTCCCCGGCCCCGGGCCAGTGCGGTACCTCCAGCCATGCAAAAAGGCACATCCGAACCAATGCGGGCGCCTTGCTCCAGCAAAGCCGGTTCAGCCAGGCCCATATCATAGAGCCGGTTAAGGCCCAGTATGACAGCCGCGGCATCTGTACTTCCTCCGGCCAGACCTGCCCCGACCGGTATTTTTTTATCTATATGGATTTCCACTCCACCTGCCGCGGGATATTGGTCAAGCACAAGACGGGCCGCCCGGTAAGCCAGATTATCTTCGCCGTCAGGAATAGCAGAACTGTTGGTCCGGAGCGCTATACCCTCCCGGCGTGGCTTAAGGCGAATTATGTCCGCCAGACTGATCTGGTGCATGACTGTTTCCAGTTCATGGTATCCATCCGGACGTTTGCCGGTAACATCCAGGGTCAAATTTATTTTGGCAGGAGCTTCGAGAATTATTTCCTCCAGCATTTTTTTCTCCTTTATTTTTTCCCCAATTATATACATTATAATGCTTTTTGTTAAAGCCTTTTTAGACAGCGATTAGCACCAGGCCGGTAATGTAGCCCTTTATAGGGCAATAGCCGCAGGACAGACTGTGCACCGGATCTGTGTAGATTTCATCACCGGTTGTGCCCTGGCGGCTTTACTCAGTTTTTTTGGTTTCTTTGATTTTCTTAATTTCTTTAGTTTCTTTGCTTTTTTTAGCTTTTTTAGTTTTTTGGACTTCGCTGCTTTTCTTGATTTCGCTCGAATCTATTTCAGAATCACTTAAATGTTTAATCTTGACCCCCTTCGGGATCAATTTCAGGCATTTGAAACTTACCCGGGCTTCGCGGGAAGATTTCATGCTTATGCCCCGGTCGGAGGAAGCAACCAGACATAAGGGCGGGAATAATACACACCACCAGTTCTTGCCCTGCCCCTCGCCAATGACTACCCGGACCGCCTGGTAATTACCGGGAGGAAATACCATATTTCCATAGGATTTGGCTGGAAAGGGGTATTCTCCTACGGTCACTTTAACCGGATAATCATAGCCCCGGCTCGCTATTACCCGGGCCGCAACCGCCTCTATCCGGGGTATTTCTGCCCGGGCTATCTGCTCTGCCTGCCCGGAATCTTCGACTTCCTGAAATTCCTGCCGCATCATGGCCACTATTTCATCTTTTACCTGCAGTTTTAGCTGCTGGTCGGCCGGGTCATCACTGTTGGCGATTACGTGCAAACGCAGTACACTATCGGTTAATGGGATATGAGAAGCAGCATAGACCGAACTAAGGGTGAAACTGATGGATAATATGATGACAATGCTGATGATTTTCTTAAACATTTATGAATCCCTCCCTGTACTGTGATTGTTTCCGGGAAGGTTTATTTTTATACGATATCCAGGTAAATATTTCCAGATATTAAATGGACCACACGATTTATATCTAAAGGTTGTCTCTTGCTATTTCAGCTGGGGACACACCTTCCTATCAGGTCCGCTCCGTGAACCGAAGTGAAGAATGTCCCCTTTTAAAAAATGGCCTGACTACGGAGGCCGGCGGTGAGGCATGGCCCGGGCGCGACTTGCGGAGGCAGTGAGAAACACCCGGCGAAATTGAGCGGATGATGGGGTCGAGCGGCACGGACGCCGCTCGCGCGACTTTGAACACGGATGTGAATAGGAGCGGTGCCCCATCAGCCGCTCAATGAGCCGTTGGTGTTTCCACTGCCGGAGCATGGAGCAAACGGGCCATGCCTCACCGCCGGCCTCCGTAAGCACAGCATTTGCTAAAATCGGGCTTTGGTCTACCGCCCGATTTTAATGAAGAGTTAGAGCCACGAATGCACTACGGGGGACCGGTGGTTATAAATAATCTTTATTAGACAGGCAGACCCCTGTAGCTTAGAATACGGGTTGTAGCGACTGGTTTACCCCCAGCCTGCAATCTTTTCTTATCCCCCCCGGGAATAATAAGGCATCATCTGGAATACAGATGATGCCTTTTTGTTTTTCCTGCGGTTCCGGCTTTAAAAGCGGTCCGAAAGGGCAGGCTGCGTGAGACCTGCTTTATACTTCCAGCCGGCGGTCATAGATAATAACAGACCCCACAAAAAGGAGAAGTGCGAATATCAGATAACCGATGGTATAGCTTGTAAAAGCAGGCATTACGATGTTTTGGAAAATAACCTCTGCGTTATTCTCACTAAGCGTACCGCTGAACTGACCTATTCCTATCAACTCCAATACCTTTTGCGACCCCCAGATTACCGCAATGAACGCTCCTAATGTTATCCAACCGGACAACTTGCGGCTAATCCTCCCGACGATCTGGCTGAAAAGGCTGTTACAGAACAGAAAGAGCATATAGGCCAAACCAGACAGGCTAACTACCGCCAGGTATTTATAGGCAGCGGCATTGCTGAGCAAACTATGGAGCGCGGACATATCTATTAACTCTTTCGGTATGATATGGTAAGTGGCCAGAAGCGCACCCACTCCTACTACAATGGTACCGGTTACAAATTGGGTGACCAGGGCCAGCAGCCTTGACCCCATTATCATTCCTCCCGAGACCGGCAGCGACATTAAGAGGTAAACGGTTTTGTTATTCCATTCCTGCCGAAAGGTCTTAAAAGACGATATCAACGGCAATAAAACCGCCAAGCCCAAAAGCATGAAGGTCGGCCCGATCAGCAGCTGGGTCATTATTCCGGAACCCAGCAATATAGCCAGGTTCATAGCCACAGAAAGAATTATGACCAGCAGCAGTTCCGGCAGGACCTGATGCATATCTTTGCGGTAGAGCTGGCCGAACATTTTCCACTTACTGTGCATTGCGAAACGCCTCCTTCATTATTTCTGCCAGGGACAACCCTTTTTGGGCCCTGAGTTCATCGGCATTGCCTTCCAGTTTTACCTGCCCGTTATCTATGAATATGACTTCATCCACCAGACTCTCCACATCATTGATCTCATGGGTGGATATTACAATAGTCTGTTCTCCGGCCCGGTAATCGCGAATCAAGGTATTGATAATCTCTTCCCGGGTCAGAATATCGATCCCGGACAAAGGTTCATCCATGAGCAGATACGGGGCCTGGCGCGAGATGGTCAGGATCAGTTTGGCCTTGGCTCTCTGCCCTTTGGAGATTTTGCTTATTTTCATATCTTCCTGCAGGTTCAAAAATTTAAGCAGTTCCCGGTATTTATCTTCTTCCCAATCGGGATAAAAGGCTCGTATAAAAGCTGCCGCGTCTTTGATGGTCCACCAGGAGTAAAGATAATCTATCTCGGGCAGGAAGGCTATTATATCCCGCCTTTGGCCGGGAAGCTTGTCATCTATCCGTACTTCGCCGCTATCGGGCCGGTTCAATCCGGCGATCATTTTCAGGCTGGTGGATTTGCCGGCTCCGTTAGGACCGAACAGTCCAACTATTTTGCCCCGGGGTATGACCAGGTTGATACCATCCAGAGCCTGAACCGTTCCAAATTTTTTACTCACATCTTTCAGCTCTATCATTATTTCTCTCCTTCCTCACTATCCAGGTGCCGGGACAGCAGGTCGAGCATTTCGGTTCTGCTATACCCTAGTGATTTCATTTCAGTGATGAAATAGTTAAGCACGCCGCCCGCCATGTCTTTTTTTATCTCCGCCTGCATCTGTGCGCCGGCGATGAGGAATGTCCCCTGCCCCCGCACGGTCTCTACCATTTTCATATTTTCCATCTCCCGGTAAGCTCGCTGCACCGTGTTCGGATTCACCCGAATCTTTTCGGCAAATTCCCTCTGGGAAGGGATCTTATCCCCCTGGCACAGCTCGCCTCGAATAATTTGCTTCTTGAAATTATCTATAATCTGCTGATAGATAGGCTCTGAGTTTCTAAATTCCACCTTCTCACCACCATTCTAATAGTGCACTAGTTAATTAGTACACTATTAATATACTTCATCCCCTGTGCGCCGTCAAGCCAATTAATAAAAACACACAAAAAAAGATGGTTTGCTCTTGGGGAGAACAAATCATCTCTTTATTTTTATCCTTTTAATGCTTTAAAAAGCAGCTATTTTGGGTTTTTCCCATCTCCATCCTGGCGGGCCAGGTATTCCCTTATGATCATTCTAACCAATGCACTTCTTGAGATCTGATTTTTCCTTGCCAGCTCTTTTATATCGTCAACCTGGTTTTTAGTCAAATAGAATGTCGCATGTTCAAATTTATCTGTAGCCATAATAACCCCCTCTCTCGCCAGGAAGGGAATAAATTCCGGCGATAATAGTGCTTTTGTGGTAGTATATGAAATTCGGTCTGGTTCTGTTACCCCAACGGTTTACAATTGTTTTTTTAATTCTTCGATGTGTTCCTTCATCACTCGCCGCCCGGCCCGGATTATCTGGCTGGTTTTACTAAGGTCGCCCAGGCTGACCGGGGATACTTCCGGATATACCACCATATCGGCAAAAATGTCCTGGGAGGTATCTGAGGTCTCGAAGGTCATTATATCGATGGTGCGCGAGATTATGCGGGGAATGCCGGCTACTTTCTCTTCATAAAGTTCTTTGCCCAGATTGATGGCCAGGATAAAATCCGCTCCCATGAACTTCTGGGCCATGACCGGGACCACGTCTTTTATTCCTCCGTCCACCAGCTGCATACCTCTCCAACTTTTGGGTACAAAGGTCGCCGGGATGGAGATGCTGGCCCTTACCGCCGTACTCATTAAGGCTTCATTGATCACTATATAATCCGGACTTTCCAACTCCAGGTTTTGACTGGTAAATATTATTTCGCGGCCCGTGTTTATGTCACAGGCTATGATCGCCAGAGGAAGCCGGGCTTCGGTTAATTGTTTGCCCCCGGTCAGCTTATGGATGCATTTTTCCAGTTTGCGGCCCTGAATGATTCCGTCCAGGGTAGTTTTATAACCGGGAATGAGCAGACTTAACAGGTATTTGCAAAATCCTGCCATATTATAGTCCAGGTAGTCCTCCGGCTTTAACCCGAGCACCATTTTTTCCATGTCGCGAGGAGACAGGCCGGCAGCATACAGTGCAGCTATAATGCTGCCGGCACTGGTTCCTGATATCAGGTTCACCGGTATATTATTATCGTGTAGAACCTGCAAGACTCCGATATGGGCAAATCCTCTAAGCCCTCCACCCCCCAGGGCCAGACCCAATTGTTTCATGTTTCCCCCCCGTCCTTAATACCCAGGTGTGAAAAAATAGTCAGGTTCGGCTCCGCCGATAGTTAATTTATATTCACCGGTTGCATTTACGCACCATATAATCGGTCAAAATCCGGATGGTTTCGATGTTACGTTTTCTCAAGTCCTGCAAGAAAGTTAAATATTCGGCTGCTTCCACTTCCTGATAGCAATTGTCTATAAGCCGTTCCATTTCCCTCTGTAATTCGGCTAAACGCTCCAGATGCTGGCGCATGATGGTTTTCTGCTTGCGTTCTATTCTGATATTGGTCAATTTCAATCTTCCTTTCGGAATAACATTAGAGAAAATAAATGCCCGGCTTGGGGGCCGAGCATTATTTACTACAACCGGCTTTAGTACTCTACTTCGGGGTCAAGTTCTCCATAAACAATTACATCATGCATCTTGCCCAGTTTGTCGATGATATCAACGAATACTTTCAATCCTATGCAGGTTCCTTCTACAATAGGCAGGCCGCATTCATCGTGATGCTTATGGCACGGACAGTGTCGGTCTTCAGAGTCGCCCAGGATGCGGTAATCAAAGTTCCAATTTCTGATAGTGATCTCGGATTGATCGATCTCGTTGCGGAATTCCTCCATCGTCAGCGGCGGATCGAATTCATCCAGTTCGATTTCCTGTTCATAAGTGGCCGGTACCGTGACGATCTGGTAAGCATCGTTGACTATTACGAATAGTATTACTTCGTACTCAACGAATATTTTGACTTTGTTATAACACAGGAAATCCTCGCCTTTGTTGCAGATTTTTACTTTGATATCATCGATACAGGAGATCCTTCCTCCTACCTGGGATTCTGGTACACTAAAGATTTCGTCCAGAATCTTGACCTGTCTGGCGATATACTTGGATTTGACTACTTTCGCCCACAGATCGAGCATACACCCTTCAGGAAATTCACATTTTAAGTTGGCCATGTTCCTTCTCCCCTCCTTTTTTCTCTCTAACGGTACTGACGGGCAGTACCGGTGGCAGAAATTTTCAGGTAAATTTCTAGGATATATTATGAAACAGGGATATAAAATGTGATTATCCCGGGTAGAAAAGAAAACTTAAGGCCTATTCCTTGCTGCAGCCTTAGTGCAATCCAGGCACAGCAATGGTGGAGGGGATGTGAGTTAGAGGATAGTGGCAAACATGCGTTTTAAGCGCGCGGTCAGGGGGGTGAGGTGCTTCACCGGCAGCGGGGCGGGACGTGAGTAGAAGGAGCCGGCTTCCGGCTGGATCTGACTCAATTGTTTTTCTTTATCCTGGATGGTTTTCTGCAGTTGCTGAACCAGCTGCTGATAGTAGTTTACTTCGCGGTTTAAGTCGGCATTGCGGTTTTCGGTCTTGTGAAGGCCTCTTTTCAGGCTGTTGATATCTTTTTCGTAATGCAACACCTTTTGCCGCAATTCTTCTTTTTCCTCCCGGATGCCGGCCAGTTCATCTTCGAACTCCCGGGCCGGGTGGTATGGGCTTTCCACGTACAGTTCGGCTTGGGCGCCAGAGGATACCTGCACGACCTGTTCCTGGATCACCAGAACCATATAATCAAACCTATAGCTGATTTTTAACTGCTGTCCTTTAATTTCCCCCATCCACTTGAGCTCACTCAGATTAACCACAAAGGACGGAGCCTTTTCCGAGGTGAAGGGATGGCTGAATTCACCGGCCGCAATACGGTTCATTACTTTTTCTTCACGATTCACCAGTTGCAGGCGGCCGTGCTGATCCCGGACCAGACAGAGCAGCTCCAATTTGACCGTTACTTCTACTGCTTTGCCCTGCATCCGGGCCTGTGCTTCTTTGAGTTTTATTTTAATGTCCTCCAGAATATCATAGGTCTCGTCCAGATGATAAATTATTTCTTCTTTGGCGTTATGGTCATTTACCAGCCGGGAAATAACTACCGGGGTCCATATGGTAAGCAAATCTTCCACTTATCGTCACCCGCCCTGGAACATACATAATAGTAAATTATATTAATGGGGATGGTGAGTTATGAATC